>DATIQS010000444.1:0-2916 GCA_035470605.1 Fibrobacteraceae bacterium | reverse complement strand
CATACGGATCTGTTGCACCGCCATATCCAGTGCAGAGTCCAACTTGATGATATCATGACGCATCCAATTTCCGTCACAATCATAAAGCAACGTGATTTCAGGACGATCCTGCCGTTCTGGATTTGTTTTGGAGATCACAGCCGTTGCCCCAATCAGGGAGGAATTCCCAGATGCGACAACCTGCACTCGCGAACCAATAGAATACAGAGGAATCATGGGTATAAGCGCATCCACAATAGAACTATTCAACTGGGTTCCCGACGCCTTCAACAAGAACTGAATTGCCTCCACAGGGGACTTCGCCGGTTGTAAAGGCCGTGGTTGCACCAAAGACATATACTCATCCGCGACAGCAACGATCTCCGCAAAGCGATGAATACTGTGCTTTTCAGCAGCCTCCTGACGCACCGGGGGCCTGTTGCCCCCTGAAAGGCGACGCGGATATCCACCCCCGTCCTGCCGCTCATGATGTTGAAAGGCAATATGCGCACAAATGAGAGGAATGACGGGATCAGCCCGAAGGATTTCAAAACCAAATGAGGGGTGTTCCTTCATTGCGGAGAACTCCTCAAAACAAATCCGGTCTGGATTGGTCGCGAGTTTCCATGGCAACAGAAACATGCCAATATCCATGAGCATCGCCCCCAGCGCCAAATTTTCCATTTCCTCCTCTTCCAACTGGAAGGACCGAGCAATGGCCGCCGCGACAATCGCACAATCAGCAGCATGCTGAAAGACATAATTCGCCGAGGACCGCTGCGTGGTAAAATGTAGAAGGAATGGGGGCTTATTTTTCCGAAAGTCCTTCACCAAAGCTCTGGCCATTTTTAAGAGACGGCTTCCGTGAAGGCTGTCATTAAAACGAGAGGAATCCTTGATCAGCTGCTTTGGATTAAAGCGGCCAAAATCCATCCGATCTGGCACTTTCGCTCTTTTGCAAAAATATTCAGCATTCGCCCGTAGCTCTTCGGCTGCCTGGTTCAACAAATATTCTGGAACAATTTCCTCTGGAAGGATATGTTCAAGTCCGGCTTCCTGAATCCAAAATCGGGTTTGTCCCAATTCACGCAAACGGGGAAGCACATCCGAAGTCAACTGATAACCCACGCTCAACAACAATTCCCCATTGGGACGGTATAGGCTCCTCGCTAAACTCAGTCCCGGGCGCAATTCTTTGACAGAAAGTTCAATCACGGGGTGTTCTTCCAATACAGAGAGGCTCCCGAGGTAGAAGGCAATTCGGGATGCCAGATCCGGAATAGGTGCAAAGCAAAATTCGAAAGGGATATTTCCGCCCCTGCGGCCATAATGCGTTCCGGGAAACGCCATCCCAAATGAAGCCGAACATCGGGAGACAGCAGGACCGCTTGGGCGATTCGCACATGACAGCCTTCAGCACGGATCTGTTCAATACGCACCTTCATCTCATAAATCTCCTTGAGCCTCCATTGTATTGCTAATCCTGGAGAAAGGCAACCCGACTCCCCCTCCAATGCAAAAGCAGCAGTCCAAGCATTCAAATTGGCATATCCCAAAGAAAAACGACGTTGCTCCTTTTGTCCAGTCCAATGCTCTACACGTTGCCAGGCCAGGGAGCCTTCCGCCAAGGCAAAAATACGGCCCAGACGCCAAACCGCAGCGAAATCCCAATCGTCCTCCCGGTAAAGGCTATCCAGTTGGACATGCCCGTAAGCCATGGACCAAGCTCCATGATACGCACCGATCTGAACTCGAAGCCAGCCTTCCTCCCATCCCGTTTCACCCCAAGGTTTCCAGCCACCGACCTCCACACCACACGTCTGTTTCCAAAATGCCGGCCAAGTCCAGGCACCTGCGTCCATCCCTGCGCCATTTCCAGAACTAGGCAACCAAGCCCACAAAGACGATACGCACATGAGCAACAGGAACCATTTCATCTAGACCTCCTAATCGCCCAGCACCAAACTGCGCCGCCATGGCGTGGCTCCCTCATGCAACACTTGCAGCAAACAAGGGCCAGAAGGAACCGAGGCTGGTGGTGTCCATAAAAACAACCCTGCAGCCACCTTGTTCTGAGTCAAAAGGGCAATTCCATCACGCCGCCACAGTTGCACTATCCACGAGGAATCACTTCCAGGCAAATGCAACCGCAAAGGATTTTCCATAGAAACGAAGCGACTCGCCAAAAGAGGAAGAGAATCCTCCACCTCCCCAGAAACAGTCCACCCCGGAGTTGCCGAAGAAAGCATTTGCAGGGTGTCCCCATCCACACGAAAAGTCCCTGGACACGCCTGACCCGACAACGCCCCCCAAAACGCACTATCTACCACAAAACCGTCCACGCACAAGCGCACGGTATCCCCAGAATTTGCCAAGCCTAAGGCTTTCTTGGTTTGCAAAATGGGTTGTTGCGCCAATCCAGGAGCCCAAATCAACAACGCTTCAGGATCATCCGTCACCAATGCCACCTGCTGAGGAGCCAACTTCTCTGTGGAGTCCTCCATTTCAGACATGGGCACACAGAGTCCCAAACGCGAGAGCCGCAGGAAATCCAACCCTGTATTTTCAAACTCCAGCCACTCGGGTTCCCCCTCTCCTGGACAAGGAGAAATTTCCCGAATTTTTAGTGGAGGCTCCCCCAAAGGAAACAATACCCTGGAGAACGAATTATCTAGAGGATAACCATCTCCAGTCACCCACACATGCACCTCCAGCCATGGGGAAAAAGACTCCTCACCTTTAATCCCCTCAGCACTGGCACAGGAAGGGAGGGTGTCCACACGCAGCAAAGAATCCGTCCCAAGATTCCGCCAAGTCACCCATAAGGTATCTAGCCCCGTCACCCAACCAGAGGAATCGGCACAATGAACAGCAACCCGCCATCGCGAGCCATCCCAAGATGCAGAGTCCCAAAAAGGCCAAATATTGGGAACCCCG
>DATIQS010000443.1:0-4097 GCA_035470605.1 Fibrobacteraceae bacterium | reverse complement strand
AACCTCGCCCCTGCATGGTACGGTTGTCATCGAAACCGACATAGCTTCCGAGGATAATTGGTTGGTCCAGATGGAAGGATTGATCGAGACTATCCCATCCGGGTAACGCCCCCAGGAACGCTACATTGCGGTAGTCGTTCGTGGTGCCTGTTTTCCCTGCTACAGGAATTGCCAGCGGTTGCGCAAGAGAATCGGGAGGCGTCAAGATCGCTTGATTCAGACCGCCACGTGCGGTCCCTGATTCAAACGTTTCTCGGAGAATCGCGGCTATTTGTGCCGTAATGGAATCGGCGAGTACGATGCGTGACTCCTCCGTGTTGCGGAAGAGCGTGTGACCATCCGCCGCTTGGATTTCCTGGATCAGGCAAGGCTCGTTCCAATTCCCATCCAGACAACGGTGCACTTGTCCTGTGAAGAGTGTTTGGTAAGCGACCGCCATCTCCGCCAGCGTGACATCGTTTGTTCCCAAAGGCATGGAGAGCACGGGTTTGATTTTACTACGGATTCCGATTTCATGACAGAATTCCACAAGGGCGTCCATGGCCAGTGATCGTCGCAAATCCGGCCAGTGCAGTAATTGCGATTCATCCAGCATCCAGTCTCCTCCTTGTGGGGGAATGAGCCTCGCCTCCAATCGGATGAAGTCGGTTAAGGTCAGTGAGTCTCGCAGAATCACCGAATCTGTAGGCACCAAATCGTCTCCGCGGGTTTCCGCATTTAGACGAGCCTGCAATAGGGAGTGCAGGGACAAATAGTTGAAACGCAGCAAGGCGAGGTTGTTGGGAAATTTTTTCTGTTCTTTGGCTGCATCCTGGATTCCAGAACCATAAAAGAGGTTGGTTAATGTCCAGGCCTTTCCTTCTTGTCCTTCCCGACGTAAGTCTCGCACTAGACTGTCTCTGGCTTTTATAAAGGCGATTTCCGCCTGAACGGCATCGGTCGCGATGAGACCCAGACTGTCGCGCAAACGCACTCGCCAAGAGAGATCGTCCTCGCCCTCACGTCGGAGATATCCATGCCGTAGGGCTAACCCATGTAGTTGTTGCGCTGAAAGATGATCGAGCAGATGATCGAGCAGCCAAATCGCCGCGATATTCTCGGAACGAGCGGCCATCCAAGCGATGCTGACTTTCGGGGCGCGTTCCTCGTGATCCGGTCGTGGGAAATAGAAGGTCCGGACGAAGGGAAACAGGTTCCAGGTGTTGTCCAGGGTGTCCAGATAATGCCATCCCATTTGGAGAGATAATGCAATGAGCAGAGGTTTCCATGAAGAACCAAATTGGCGTTCCGCTTGGTTGACTCGATCGAAACCAGTGTTGTGGAACCCTCCCTGGGACGCTAGCACTTGACCATTTGAAAGGGCGACGAGACCGCCTTGTACTACGGGTTCGGTTTCCAAACGGCAGGGAGCGACACGTCCCGTGTCCAGAATCCTCACCAACAGGACTGCGCCCTTGTTTAGCACACCAGCCAAGGCGCGATCTGCAGAAAGACGGTGGCGAAGAGCGAAGGTGTCTAGTTCTGTGCGTCGAATCACACCCCGGGATACACCGAAACGTAACCACAGAGATTCCAGATGCCCATTTTTGCGAATTACAGAATCCAGCGAACCATACAAGTATTCCCCTGATCGTAGACGAGTCACATTGTCTGGTCGAACGCCTTTGGGTAAGCTAAATCCCCCCAGGCGCATTTGAAGGTCCGCGAGATTCGCTTGCAGGGCAGAGGCTGCGGCAGAATCGGCTTGGGCGTCTAGGGTGGTGATAATTCGCAGCTGTGCTTTTTGCCAGGTGTCGATTCCCAGTGAATCGAAAAGGTGGCTGTAGAAGGGGCCGTTCAGCTTTTCTTCTAAGCGTTCCATGGTAGAGGATTGTGAAAAACGGAATTGTCCCATCTGGAAGTGTAACGGTTCTCGCAGAGCCTGATCGAATTCCGCTTGAGTGATGTATCCCTCATCCAGCATGCGTTCCAGTACATAGCGCAATCGGATGTTTGCTCGTTGCATGGCGCGTTCGCGTCCTTCCTGGGTTTTCTGGATGAAGGGATCATATTTTGCGGGTCCCTTGACCGAACCTGCGATAAAAGCACATTCCGCCAGATTCAGTTGGGAAAGGTCTTTGCTAAAAAAATGCCATGCCGCGATGGACAGCCCTCGTCCCGTCCCTGTGACGTGGAATTGATTCAGGTAGAATTCCAGAATATCTTCCTTGCGGAAGTTGTGCTCAAGGCGTAGAGCGCTCTCCAGTTCTTTAAATTTTTCCCCAAGACTGCGCTCTTCTCGGCCAAAGATGTTTTTGGCTGTTTGTTGTGTCAATGTACTTCCACCCTGGACCCATCCCAAGTGTCGCAGATTGATGAATACTGCACGAGCGAATCCGCGTGGATCAAAACCGCCATGCTGGAAAAAACGAGCGTCTTCTGAAGCGACCAGAGCGTTCACCACTGCTGGGGGAATTTGGGAATAGGGGACGTAAACGCGATGATTGGCGTCGAAGAAGGCTCCGTGGAGGGTCTTCCCGTCACGGAAATAAACGCGGGTTTCTCCACTAAGAATGGAAAGAATATTGGTGCGGGTGAATTGTTTCTCTGGATCCTGGGTGGGTAGATAGCGGAAGATCAGGTACCATGCAGTTAGAGCCATTGCGCCTGTTAGTAGAAGCGAAAACAACAACCAGTGCATGGCATGGGACTTTTTTTTCTTTTTTCTCATGATATGGTTGGAAACAATAGCAAATCGCATTTGGATTTTTAGGCTGGCTTTTCTACTTTGTGTTTCCCCTCCAAAAGGGAAGGTGGCCGAGTGGTCTAAGGCGCGTCCCTGCTAAGGACGTATGGGCCTAAATCCCATCGCGAGTTCAAATCCCGCCCTTCCCGCTAAAGCGCCTCGGGTTTTCCCCGAGGCGCTTTTGTAGGTGCACCCGGTTGCAAGCAACGGTTGAAACCGTTGAGCTGTGCATAGCATTTCGTAAGGTTTTTGCCAACGGAATGCACATCGACCGGAGACATATACTTATGTACAACAGCGTCCGTTAGGTTTATTCAGCATCCAGGCGCAGGCTTGCCATGGCCTGAAACAGCGAAAACAATTTTCTAGCAAACCCGAATTTACCTATTAGAAATCAATAAGCTTAGAGCGTTTTGCTGTTCGATTTTTTCAGGCCGCTATCCCCTTAACTTCAATTCGGTTTGAGCCAGATAGACCATCGCTGCTTGGTCCATCGGGTCGATGTCCAGGACCCGGTGCAGGAAGGATTGTGCCCGTTGATAGTCTCCGTTGAGCTGGCAACGTACCGCCTCTTCGAACCAACCCAGAGTGGATTGACGCAGAGCGATTTGCTCTGGAGATTCTCCAGAGTAGACATCAAAGATATCCACGAATTCCTGTCTCCCTCGAACCCGAATACGCCCCAGGAAGCGCAGATTTTCGCATTTGGAACTGGGTAAAGACTCGACGATATCGCGAGATACAATGATGGAGGAACCAAAAATTTTCGTCAATTGGCTTAGGCGAGAAGAGAGATTCACGGCATCGGCAATCACCGTTCCGTCCATGCGGCTTTTTTCTCCGATGGTCCCTAGCATCAATGCGCCATTATGGATGCCGATTCCCGTCTGGATGGCGTGATAACCACTTCTGCCGCGATGGCGATTGTATACAGCGATCTCTTGGGTAACCGTTATCGCTGCATCCACCGCCTGTTCTATAGAATCTGGGAATAGGGCCATCAGTCCATCGCCGACGTACTTGTCAATAAATCCTCCAGAATTACTGATGACGGGGCCTATTCTTCCCAGGTAAGAGTTCAGGAAATTGAAATTTTCTTCAGCGCCCATGTTTTCGGACAGGGTGATATAATTGCGAATGTCGAGGAAAAATACGGACATCGTGCGTTTGACATGATCCCCAAGTTTCACAGAAACGATATTTTCTCGTCCTAAATATTTAAGGAATTGACGCGGCACGAAACGCGCATAGGATTGGTTGATTTTAGCGAGGGACAGATGGGCACGGATGCGCGCTAACAACTCATGCTTGGAAAAGGGCTTTGCCAAATAATCGTTGGCTCCTGACTCCAGGCTCTCGACAAGATCTGCTG
>DATIQS010000442.1:0-7753 GCA_035470605.1 Fibrobacteraceae bacterium | reverse complement strand
AATCAAGCTCTGCAAGTAACGTTGGCGGATAAAATCAATCGTTACTTGCAGAGCTTGATTCGGCCTATCGGCGTAATCAAGCTCTGCAAGTAACGTTGGCGGATAAAAGCAATCGTCATCCACTGTGACCACGATTTCTTGCGTGAAGTCCTGAAGCGCATAGAGGTATTTTGTATGAGGTCCCAAATTTTTACGGAAAAGGACTTCGAGGCCTCGTTGCTGCAAACGAACCAATTGCGGAGGTAAGCGCCGTTGTGGAAATTGTTCTTCCGCGAGCCATAAAAGAATCCGGTCTGGACGGAGGGTCTGGCGCAACAAACTTTCCAAAGCAAGATGAACCAATCCGATACGCGCTGGATATGTAGTAAGCGAAACGACAAGATCCGGGCCAGGCCTGTCTTTCCGATTCACCCCTCCTCGCCAAGGGGTACAGACATAATGCCAGGGAAGAATCCGTTGTGCCATCCGACACACCAAACGGTTCCAAACGCGTGCGACCTTGTTCAAAAAAGCATTCCGAAGAACGGGAATAAGGGAAAAATACACGCACCGCAGCATATCATTTCCGTTCTGCGCTTACTGGGATCAAAGGCATGAAAGGGCGTCCCTACACGCCCCGCGTGCGGCGTAACTGCGCAATTTCGTCGGCAGACATCAAGCATTCTCTCGGCTTAGACCCTCGCTCAGGTCCAACGATTCCAGCGCGGAAAAGTTGATCCATCAGACGTCCCGCACGAGCATACCCGATAGAAAAGCGACGTTGTAGCAGAGAAGTGGAACCGCCACCCTGTAGGACACACAATTCAGCAGCGTCCCAAAACAGTTCGTCCTGATCAGGGGCATCCATAGGATCGTTAGATTTTCCTGTCGCATCCGATCCAACCACGGCAAAACTGGAAAGCTGTGGATAATCAACCTCCTGGGAGGAACAAGCCGAAGCCACCCGTTCGGCATCGTCATCGCTAAGGAACGCACCATGCACACGAACAGGTTCCGGATCATCAATGGAACGGAAGAGCATATCACCGCGTCCCAATAATTTTTCAGCACCAGCGTGATCAAGTACCGTACGAGCGTCAATGTGAGAGGCCACCTTAAACGAAATCCTCGTTGGAAGGTTCGCCTTGATGATGCCCGTGATGACGTTGGTCGAGGGGCGTTGGGTCGCGAGCACCATATGCATCCCTGCCGCACGAGCTTTCTGCGCAAGACGAATCACCGGGTCTTCGAATTCCTTCTTGGCTTGCATAATTACATCGGCGAATTCATCCACCACGATCACAATAAAGGGCATCCGCTTCCGATCATTCTCCGCAATGCCCGTATGATCATCGAGTTCTCCTTTCGCTAATTTCTGGTTGAAACCAGCAATGTTACGCACCCCGGCCTGGGCCAACAAACCGTAGCGACGGTCCATTTCTGCACAGGCCCACTGCAGAGCCTGTACCGCAGTACCCGGATCGGTAACGACCGGATGCAACAAATGCGGAATTTTCTCGTAACTTTTTAGCTCAACCACCTTGGGATCCACCAGGATCATACGCAAATCATCTGGAGACTTGGAGAACAAAAGAGAAGCCATAAGCGCGTTGATGCACACCGACTTTCCAGAACCAGTCTGGCCCGCAATCAGTAAATGCGGCGCCCGCGCCAAATCCATCACAAAGGCGTTTCCCGTGATATCCTTACCCAGCACGATCTGTAATGTGTATGGATCTGGCATAAACCGCGGCGACTCAAGGATCTCGCGACAAAATACCGTTTGCGCTTTCCGATTCGGGATTTCAATCCCCACCACCGACTTGCCTGGAATTGGGGCCAACACGCGGATAGAATTTGCCTTGAGCGCTAGCGCCAAATCATCACTTAACCCAGCGAAACGGGACACCTTGACTCCAGGGCCTGGTTCCACCTCCAAACGGGTAATCACCGGTCCCGTCGCAATATGGACCACCTTCCCCTTGATGCGAAAATTTTCCAACTGCTGTTCGAGCATAGAACCCAGTTGTTTCAGCTCTTCCTGAGAATAGTCGATCGGCTGTTCCGGTACATCATCTAACACATTCCCCACCTTGGGAACCAAATATTCACCGGAGTGTTCACTAAAGAGATCCGCCTTATGCCCCCCGTCCTTGCCTGGAAAGTGTGGAGCGCTGGCGACCTTTGAAGGAACGGCCTCATGAGATTTCGTATGCGAAGCGGATTCCAAAGCGGAAGGGATCTCCACAGGAACAACTGGGGCGACTTTCGTTTCTTCCTCGGGTAAAACGACCGGCTTTTTTAATGGGGCCGCATGAGGAACCGTGGAGCTCTGCGGTTTGACGATTCCCTCGATCCGTAATTCTCCGGCCTTGCGGTCCTCCCAATTGTTCATCTCGCTTACGCGACGCAAATCCGCGAGTTCATCTCGCAGACGACGAACCTCGCGAGGATCCATTTCCCTAGCATGACGCAGAGTCTGTTCAATGCGTTGAATCGCCTGCATATTTTGTCCCTGACTCGCCTCAATGTCCCTTTTAGGAGAATGCGAAACGGCTGTCTGGAGCGACGGGGGGGGGGCGCGAAATTCTGTAGAGAGAAGAGGCGACGCTTTATCTGCCTCAAACGGTTTCACCTGCCCGCGACATAACACCGGAAAATCCGAGGTGTCTTCATTGCGATGAATCCGCGTAATCAGAGGGTCATCAGCATTGCGAGACTCCAATGGGTGCACATTCCCCACCTTGGATCGAATCCAGCTCCACAGACGAGACAAAGCAATCCAAACAGGCGCGAAATGGGCTGGACGCAGTTTAAAAGCAAGCCCCAAAGTCAACAACACCCCCAACCCGCAAAAAATAGCAGGGCCGACACGGGAAGGACCAAAAACAGGTTCCACCAACTGGCGCACAAGAAACACTCCCAACAGGCCCCCATTGCGTTCCAAATGCAAGGCCGAAAGATTTTGCAAATCCGCAATACGCAAGGTGAGGAGGATTTCTGATAAGAGAAACAAAGCCGCTGATCCAAAGGCAATCCGCCCAAGGCCCTGAAATTTTTCGCGAACAAGGAAACGAAGTCCAGTGGTCCCTAAGGTAATCAGGAAAAGGATCGTGGGCAATCGTCCCAACCCCATACTCAAATCACGGGCCAAAGCCTCGCCGAAATAGGGGCCCATCCAGTTGCCATGAGCGCCACCATAGGTTCGGGAAAACAGAGCCACGGAAGCAACAAAGGTCAATGCGAGCAACAGGTAGCCCAGAAAAAGTCGCAGAGGGAACACCGGAGTAGCCCTCTTTGCGGAGGAACGTTTACGAACCGGAGTCCTGGCCCTGGGCATAAGCCTATTTGCCCCCCACAAAACGGCGCCCGCTGACGCGGAATTTTTTCAACTGGTCACGAATCTGCAAATGGACTTCCGTTCCCATTTTCGCCAGGGATGATTCCACATAAGCCAGCGCAATCCCCTGATTCAGGACCGGAGACATGCCCCCCGAGGTGATCTTTCCCACTTCGCGCTCATTGGAGACAACCACCATTCCTTCGCGGGGGATTGCCTTGTCCACAGCCACGAGTCCAACAAGTTTGCGACTTGGTCCTTCGGCCTTGACTTGCTGCAACGCCTCGCGGCCAATAAAATCCGGCTTGTTCCAGCCGACAATCCAAGAAAGTCCAGCCTCCACCAAATTGGTCGTATCATTGATCTCATGACCATACAAAGAAAAACCACTTTCCAGGCGAAGCGTATCGCGGCTCCCTAGCCCACAAGGCCGTATTCCCATAGGCTTTCCTTCGGCCAGGATGCGATCCCAAATTTCGCCAAGGAACGTATTCAGAGGAAACAATTCAAAGCCATCTTCGCCTGTATACCCGGTACGCGTCACCAAAAAGCGTTCCCCCGCATACTCTACTGGCAGAGATTCATTCTTGGAGAGATCTGCCAGAGGCTTTCCGAAAAGACAAGGCACCAACTGCGCGGCCAATGGTCCTTGCACCGCGATAATTCCAGTAGGCAAAAGTTCTAGAGTCATAGAGTCTGTCGCTTGGGAGCGCATCCAATCCACATCCTTGGCCTTACAGCCAGCGTTAATGACCACATGAAATTCCTGATCTCCCGTGCGATTCACATAGATGTCATCCACACACGTTCCATTCGGATAACACATGGCTGAATACTGGGACTGCCCAACAGCCAGTCGAGCGACGTCATTCACCGTAATCTTCTGCAAAAAAGCCAAAGCTCCAGTGCCGGCAATCCTTACCAATCCCATGTGGGAAGCATCAAAAATCCCCAACTGACGACGAACGGCAAAATGTTCCTGAGTAATGCCAGAATAGGAGACAGGCATCAACCAACCCGCAAAAGGAACCATCTTGGCCCCAAGGGCCTTATGGCGATCACAGAGAGGCGTACAAAGCAATTCAGACATGAGACTCCTTCGTTTTCCGCAAATATACTCGATCCCATCCCACCTCCGAAAACGAATCTTGCGTCCGGCAGCAATTCATGTTACAATGCGAGCACATCTCCAAGGGGGGGACGAATGAAAATCTTAATCGCCGATGATGAACTATCCAGTCTAAAAGTTGTGGAACGCATGGTCAGTCGTTGGGGCTATGACGTAGCCCTGGCTCATGACGGGTTGGAAGCTTGGAAAATGCTGGAACGCGACCACACCTTCCATATTGCGATGTTGGACTGGATGATGCCGGGTTTGAGTGGTCTCGAAATCTGTCGTCGCCTCCGCATGAGAACGGAATATCCCTACGTGGCCGTGCTTGTGGTCACCGCCCGCGCAGAACCGGAAGATATCGAACACGGCTACGCCGCAGGGGCAGATGATTACCTGATCAAACCCGTGAATGCAATCCAAATGAAACAGCGATTGACCGTAGCGGAACGAATGGTGCGCATGGAGCGAGAATTACGAAACTCCAATGAAACACTGTCTCGTCTGGTGTCAAGCCTGGGGCCATCACAATCTTGAAGAATCACGCGGATTTCAAATAAACTCGGATGGCGTCACGCATCGCGGTAAATTTCTCGCGCAATACGTCTTCGTCCTCTTCAAGCAAAGTGATGCGGAAGCCCTGCAAGTTGGAACAAAAAGAGCTGATGGGAACGACGCAAAGACCAATGGAACCTAGTAGGTAATACACGAAGCGATAGTCAGGGTTAACCCCTTTTACCCAGCCCTCCACCGCTGTCCGAATATCTGGATTCGCAATAGGAAGAGTCTGGCGATCGTTGAGTGTCCCCGGTTTAAACGTGATCGTGTTGTAGAAGGCACCAAAGGTCTCGTTGAAGGTGAGTTCCGGGACATCTCCTAAAATTTCAGCAATGATACGGCTTCGACGTCCAATGCGCTCATTGAGGCTTTTACGATGCTCCGTATAACGGGGGTCGCCCATAACCGCAGGAATAGACAGTTGGGGCAGCGTAGTGGAACAAACCTCAATCATCTTGGCATTATCCAGAGAGCGACACAGGGCTTCAAATTCCGGGTCTTTGTCGCGATTGTAGTATTCCATCCACCCACAACGCGCTCCCGGCCAGGGATACGCCTTGGAGATGCCCTTCATCGCGATGCCGGGGACCCCATCCAGGTACTCTGCCATAGCCCAGGCACGAACTCCATTATAGACGATTTCGTTGTAGATTTCGTCCGCTACCAGGAACAGCTTAAATTCCTTGGCAATGCGCACCATGGAATCCAAAATTTCGCGTGGATATACCATTCCCGTGGGATTGTCCGGGTTGATAATCAAGATGCCGGCGATGGCGGGGTTGTACTTGACCTTGTTGTACAAATCCTCAAGATCGGGATACCACTTGTTTTCGGGATCAAGGGTATAGGTGATAGGCGCGGTATGGGAGTGAGCAGCCTCGGCAGAACTATGGGTGCTATAGGCAGGAGACGGTCCGATGATCCGAGTAGAGACATCGAGCATATTGTACACCGTGGCAATGGCGTCGCCCAAGCCATTAAAGAACAGAATATCGTCAGCGGTGATCTGCGCACCACCTAGCTTATTGGTTCGGGCCGCCAAAAACTCCCGGGTTTCCAAAACACCCTTGGAGGGGCAATAAGCCCAGGAACTATTTTGCTGAATCAGGTCTGAAACGATCTGTCGAATCCATTCCGGCACCTGACACTTCTTTTCGATCGGATCACCGATGTTTTCCCAAAACACTTCCAGACCAAATTTTTTCAAATGGTTGGCTTTTTTGACAATTTCACGGATTTCGTAGGAAAGCTCTTTAGCGCCTTCCTTGAGCAAGCGTTTCCGCATGAAAACTCCTTAAAAACAAAGCCTTAAATTAGGAATTCACCCCCTGAATGGCTATCTTGATCCCGTGGAAAAAATACCCGACCCCATCCGCCGCAAAGAGGTTGCGGCCACCCCAGAAGAGAAGGTACGCCAAGATTTAGTTCGCTGGCTTATTGAAGAAAAGGCAGTGCCACAACATCTCATTGAAGTGGAATGCGCCCTTGGAAAAATTCATCCTGGAGCCCCTGGCCGAGTAGACGTGCTCGTCCATGGATTTCGCCAGGGCAAATCAATTCATCATCCATGGCTCCTCGTTGAGTGTAAACGTCCAGGAGAAACAGACTGGGCGAGATTAGAGGTCCAGGTGAACCGCTATCTACGCTACCTGACACCAAATTATTTGCTGTTGCAGATCGGAGAGGAACGCCACATTTTACGCTTGGAGCCTACGAGAGATGGGAAAATCAATACCACGGCGATAAACGACCTACCGAGTATGTCTCAACCAAACTGACCATCAGTCCTTATTTCCTGAAAAAACAGATTTTGGCTATCTTTTGGCGGACTTAAAAATGGAGCAAGGGAAAAATCCCTTATTCCGCTAGGCTGAAAAGGCGATCAATCCAGCCCCCATAGCTCAAATGGATAGAGCAAGCCCCTCCTAAGGGTTAGATTCCCGTTCGATTCGGGATGGGGGTATTCCAAAATACCCCCTATTCCTCTTACGGAATCTGGGTAAAAACGGCAGAATTTTCCTCTCTATCCTCGGTTCTGGCGGATTTTCTATCTTTGGGCCCGCTTATGGCGGTCCTGGATATCAAATCTCTTTCATTGACGGAATTGAAGGCTTGGCTGGGATCCGTAGACCAGAAGCCCTTCCGCGCTGCGCAGATTCAGAACTGGTTGTTCCGGAGTCTTGTAGACTCCTTTTCCGCCATGGAAAACCTCCCAGCGGATCTTCGTGAAATTCTTCAAACGACCTTCCGAATCCAGTCTCTGACCGTTTCGCAGGTGAACGAATCCTCCGATGGGACCCGCAAGTTCGCCTTTCGCACCCACGACGGGCATTTTATCGAGACAGTGCTGATCCCTAGCATGGAGCGCCACTCCGTTTGCGTGTCCACCCAAATCGGTTGCGCTATGGGCTGCCAATTCTGCCGCACCGCAACCATGGGACATATTCGCGATCTTGAATCTGGAGAAATTCTTGAACAGATCATCCATGTCAAACGGTTTTTGCGACCGCTAGGGACCGATGTCACGAACATCATTTTTATGGGCATGGGCGAACCCCTACAGAACTTGGATAATGTCCACCGCGCCTGCGAAGCCCTACATGACCGCCAGCTATTCAACATGGGCGCCAAGCGCCTCACGATTTCTACATCAGGGGTTGTTCCCAAAATGAAGGAATTGTTGGATCGCGGAACCCCCTGCCAACTCGCGGTGAGCCTTAACGGGACAAACGACGAAATGCGGACCCGTCTGATGCCAATCAACC
>DATIQS010000441.1:0-1765 GCA_035470605.1 Fibrobacteraceae bacterium | reverse complement strand
GATTTTGTGCAAGGTATCTGTAAGGATATCGGTCTAAAACTCGCGAGTCGTGGCCGTCAATAAATAGGATAAAAGAAAGTTTTATCCATCCAATTATTTCTGCCGCCAACTTTCCTAGGTTGGTGACATGAAAACTTCAATCCAACAAAACTTAGACGGTGTCCCGAAACTGGCACTCACCCGCAATGAAGCGGCTGAGGCTATCGGCGTCACCCCGGTCACGATAGACCGACTTGCAAAACGGGGCCTCCTGGTTCCGTCGAGGGCGACTCGCCGGCCGCTCTACCCCGTATGGGAAATCGAACGCTTCCTGCGCGAAACCTCCAACAGCATTCAGCTAAAGGAGGTGCTGCGGTGAAGAACCAATGGAACAAGAAAAAGCGTCGGAAGCATTTGCGTTCCTCCAAGATGATCCGTCCCTGTGAAAAACGGGCCGGTGTCATCGCAAGAGGAAAAGTAATTGGTGAAGAAAGCGACATCCTTACCATCCTCAAAATCATGGTGAAGGATATTGTGGATCAGGGAGGAACAATCTCCTTGAACATGGAGGATGGCCGCCTTTGCGTCAAAGGAGAGGTAAGCGACCAGTTTCCTGGTGGAGCCACCGAAAAGGAGGAACCACGATGAAACAGGACCGCGACTTAACCCCCTTCAGCGAAAAAGCAACGGCGTTGAATGCTTCCAAGAAGAAGGATCTCGACGCGATTGCGGATGAAGGACTGACAGATCTCCCGGAGGGCGAAGCGTGCCGCTCCGCGGATGGCGGTTTATCCGCCGACGCGCAGCGGCGCGAAGCGCCGGGGGTGAACTCCAGTAACACACCCCCCCAAAGTAGTAAAAATAATATAATTGATGAATATCAATGGATCGCTGCCGAGGACTGGTTTGAGTGGGCACTGTATGTCGACTGGGGAACGAGCTGGCCAAAACTCAGCCAACAGTTGAGCGAAGCCAAGGAAATGGCAGCCATAGAGAACTGCCCAAGGGAAAAGCGGACGATCCTTTTTTGGGGAGGCTGCGCAGAAGTGGACCGGATAGGAGACAGGCTGGGCAACAAGAAAAGCGGCCTTTACTACGCCTACAAACTACATACGGAATACCTGACCATCCTGATCGCGGATCAGGCCGAACCACACAAGACAAAGCCCAGTGTTGTTATGCGTGCTGACGGAACGTCCTGTCTTTTGAACGGGGCCTATGACTGCTATCAGGAAGGTATGAACATCATCCGGGAGTTTGGAGGCAGGGTCGTTCGCAATAAGCTGTCGCGGGTAGATATCTGCCTGGATATGCCCGGCAAAACGATGGAACCATTTGACCGGGCCTATCTAGAAGAACGATACATCTGCCGGGCCAGATCTCATGGCCGCTATTCAAGCGGTGGCATCACGGTTCAGCTTGGGAAGTATCCGCTCATGCTGCGGATCTATGACAAACTGGCAGAAGTTGAAAAAAAGAAGAATCCAACCCAGACGCTTGGTATGTTGTGCAACCGTTGGGGCGGAAAAATGCCCGAATCCGCCATACGTGTGGAGTTCGAGCTGGGTCGGGATTTCCTGAAAAAGAAGGGCGTGGATTCCGTGGAGGATTACTACACCAAACGGGCCGCTCTGCTCAACTATGTCACACATGACTGGATGCGTTTCACCCAGAATCAGGTGGACCGGGAAAACAAGAACCAATCGAAGGCCATGACGCTGCCGATCTGGCAGCAGGTCCGAGATTACTTCCTGCAGTGGGCTGGATCGAATTGGGATGCAGAGCT
>DATIQS010000440.1:0-5700 GCA_035470605.1 Fibrobacteraceae bacterium | reverse complement strand
GTTATCATCCGCGGGATTACATTTCCCAGGCTGGCTTGAGTCCTGTTTCTGCGGTTCAAGGACGCCTGCATGTGATTCATCGCGATGGAACAGACGACTGGATTGACCCGGATCAGGGTAAAATTTTGCCAGGGGACTATATTGATGTAAGGAAAACCACCTACGAGGATTTCAAAGATGTGGCTTTATTTGTGGCTGCTCTAGTAGGCACCGTCGCTGCAGTAATTACGGCTTATGCCGCTCTGGATGATGACTAACCCGCGAATTTCCTCATGCGTCTGAATCAATATTTAGCCCTATGTGGAGCAGGCAGCCGACGTAGTGTCGAGTCTTTGATTCAGGCGGGTCGTGTGTCTATCCGAGGACAAACGGTTTTGGATTTAGGCCGAAGAGTGATCGACGGGGACCAGGTTGCCTTGGATGGGAAAGCCCTGCATCCCCCGAAAACATACTCAACTGTAATGCTGAATAAGCCTGCGGGTTGCGTTAGTTCTCGTCGGGATCCTCAGCGGCGTTCTACGGTATACGATTATCTACCACCCGCCTTTCGCACACTCCGCAATATAGGACGCCTCGATTTGCAGAGCCGCGGTTTATTGTTGTTCACCGATGATGGAGAGCTGGCTTTTCGTCTGACACACCCCTCTTACGAAATTCCACGGACTTATCAGGTTTGGACGGATCGGCCCATTGGTCCAGAGGGACGCACCGCGTTACTGCGGGGGGTCGATTTGGGGGATGGGGAAACCGGGCGCGCTAGGGCAGTCAAGATTGACGCGGAAAAAACCGAAATCACATTAATGGAAGGGAAAAACCGCGAAATTCGGCGGATGATGCAGGCTATTGGCCGTCGCGTTCGCGATTTGAAGCGAATCTCTTTTGGTCCTTTGCTCCTGGGGAAGCTAGCACCTGGAGATTTTCGGGAATTAAATGAAGAAGAAATCGCTTCACTGAATGCCTGCGTAGATTTGTTAGAATAGGCTTGTCCATGGACTCACAAAAAAGATCCTTCTTTTGCAAAAGCGTCCGGGCCCTGCAATTCATTGTATGCGGGGTGGGTTTCCTGCACGCAGCCGGCGGAGGGGATGGCTTTGCCGTCATTCCGACAGCGAATGCTCTTCCTCATGGCGCGTATCAGCTGCATGGAGAAATCGCTTGGCATCGTACCGTCGATTCTGTTGGGTACTCGAATTCCATGCCTTGGGTGACTGGCCTGCGCTTTGGTCTTTACGATCAAACCGAATTCGCCGTTGATTTGGGCCAAAAAATTTCCATTGCCGCCAAAATGCAATTTGTGCGTGAAGGGAACTGGCTCCCTGCCGTGGCTTTTGGTGCGCGGCAAATTTTCCATTCTCAGGAGGCTCATTTTTATTCCGTGCCCGATTCTTTACAGGATTCTTTTGCTCAGGAACTTTATCTCGCCGCAGCCAAGAACATTGGAGGACATACGGGACTCAATGTTGGGGTATCCTATTTCCCTGATCTAGACTCGGGTGAAACCAATCCATTCTGGGGGATTTCGCAAAAACTCTTTGCGGGGATTGAGTTGAATTATGAGGGTTTCCAGAGATCCAGTCGTTTGCACCACAATTTGGGGCTGTCGTGGACTCTCCAAAAAGTGCTGCGGATATCCGCTGGAGCAACGGAGGTGAATCGGTTTTGGTACCAGGGTGGGGATTTCGGATTCTATCTGCACGACAAAGAGCGCCATTCTGGAGAAAGTTATGCCTCGCCTGGTTTCTGGGTAGGGTTTAGTCTCACGGGCTTTATGTCCTCAAGATCATATCCAGCCATCGAAACTCGGGTTTCTACTTTAGAGCAAAAATTGTCCGCCCAAACCCGCAATAACGAAACGCGTGCGACTCGTATGGATCACCTGGAATTGCAAATGCAGGAACTGCATCGAGGCGGAACAGACTCGCTCTCCATCAAAGAGGCCAAAGCGGAACGCTTGCTCGATCTGTTGGTGAAAGGGTTGGGGGATGAGACCTGGGATCCACAACAAGGGAAGCACCTACAGGACAGTCTGTTGGCGTTGGGAGAGGTTGCTGACCGAATGTTAATCCGCGTGGTAGAACGGGAATCCTCCGCCCTGGAATTTCGTCTTGTTGCACTGCGGCTTATGGGATCAAGCCAGAATCCGCGTTTTGTACCGAGTCTGGGAGATGTCTTGAAAATCGATGAGCCTGCAATTCAGCGCGAGTGCGTTTTGGCATTGGCTCGCATCAGTTCCCCAGAGGCGATTGATCTCTTACGATCCTTCCGAACCAAAGCGAGCGCGGACTTGTGGAGTATGATTGACGAGATTTTAGGCGATCGCCCTGTCTCTACAAAAACGCCGGTCCCTCTTCCGCCGCTCCCCATACTCCCTCAACCCTCTCCCGTGCTTCCAGACACAATCCATTGAGATTAGGAAGCCTGATTTAAGGATTCCACTAGGGTGTGTAAAGCCTGATTCGCTTGATCATGTGGGACTTGACAGGTCCCCGCAAAGGGGCGACCGCCTCCCTGGAATTGCTCCATCAATTTCCCAATATTCACACTGGAAACCGGATTGACAATGGAACGCCCCACGGCGAAGACTGTATTAAGACGTCGTAAACCCCAGAGAATATGGATACTGTTTTGCGCCTGGGGGAAAAGCGCATAGACAAGGAAACGATTCCCTGCCCAGATCGTTTCCTCATTTCGCAAATCAATAATCGCCACCGAACCATTCAATTGGGTGCAACGCAAAATTTGTTCACGAAAACGAGGCTGATGATCGTGATAGACCTGAATGCGCTCTGCCACATCGGGGTGCTTTAAAATTTTTCCAATCGGGTGATGTTGACAAAAAGGAATCAGCTCCAACATCAAATGGTAATTGCTCAGACGGAAATCGCGGAATCGTCCAAGTCCCGTGCGAGCATCCATAAGAAAACCGAGCAAAACCCAATCTTGGGGGTCAAGAATTTCCGCTTCGGAATATTGAGCAGAATGAGCCTTATCCACGGCAAGTAGCATCGCCTGATCAATACGGGGAAAAGCCAAACGTCCGCCCAGCCAGGAATACACCAATCGGGACACCGAAGGACTCGTTGGGTTGCATTGAAAAATGCCGTTTTCTTTTGCTTCTGGGGGGACTAAATCGGAATCTTGCAACGAAAAGGCCATGGCGCAACCATGAACATAAGGAAGACCTACAAGGATATCCCGATTCCCAACTTCCTGTGTCCCATCCTGCATATTTTTGGGATGGGTAAATAGGACGGAATCCACCCATCCGGCCTCTCGTAAGAGCATTCCACAAACCAACCCATCAAAGTCGCTACGAGTGATGAGGCGATATTTTCCAGAAAGGCGGATACGCTTGCGCTCCATGCCGCACAACATAGCAAGAAGGCTGGATCAAGTCATGCAGATCTGGACAAGGCTAAATCCAAAAAACGAGGGATCAGTGGATCCGAAGGTCGCTCTTGTTCCGATTCGCGCAGCAAGGCCCGTAAATCCAGTCCAGCTCGCTCGACCTCAAGGGATTCATGGACCAGATACTCTGCGGAGACACTCGGGCTAAATTCTGGATGGTACTGAACCCCCCAAACCCAATCGTCATACCGTACGGCGTGATTGCGTTCTCGGGGGGAACGGGCTAAAGCCTTTGCTCGGTGAGGCAGGCGGAGCACCGATTGGTAATGGAAGGTAAACGCCTCGAAATGGGAGGGATAAAGGCCAAATAACGGATCGGATTCATATTCACCATGGAAGTGCAAACGCTGATACCCCAACTCTGGGCCATCGGGGAGGTATCCCACGACACCACCTAAAATGTGGGCGATCATCTGGTGTCCATAGCAAATTCCCAGAGTAGGAACCCCCTCGTCCATGGCCCAACGCACCCAATGCATGGCTTTGCGCTCCCAAGCTGTCGTTCGTGTAACCATAGAATGGGAACCCGTGATGATTAGCCCCTTCAGGGTTTTCGGATCCGGCAAAGGAGTATCTTTGCGACCGACCCAGACCTGAGGTCTGTAGGATTCCGGCATACAGCGTAGAACCCAATCGTCAAAGTCCCCGAACTTCTCCGCCGAGTCGGCGAAGGTTGAACCCATCTTTAAAACCAGAAACTCCTGTGACATGCTTGTTTCTGGTATGCAAAATGTGCACCAATACTTTTTTTGCGGAAATTGCGGAAAAAGCTTCACTGTCGTCCAACATTCTCATCTTCGTATCACAATTTTGTGGTTTTCTCTTGCGAGAGGGCGCAATCTTGGCTAATTCTGTGGCGGTATGACTGCAATTTGCTGGTTGCCCGGCTGGGCATCGGATCTTTCTCTTTGTGACGATTGGCTCCACAAACGTTGGCCCAATGAGGCCCACCATTTGGTCGGATTTTCTCAGATGCTCAAATCGCGAGAGCATCTGTCAGAAATACAGGAACTACGAGATGCGAATCTGATCGTTGCTTGGAGCCTCGGCTCCCTCCTCACCTTACGGGGCCCTCTCCCACCAAAAGTTCCGCTGGTGGTATTAACTCCCATTGCGGATTTCTGCCATCCTGAATTGGGGTGGCCCGTACGCGTGCTAAAACGCATGATTACCAAATTGGAACAAAGCCCGCAGAGCGTTCTGGAGGTGTTTGCGAAGCAGATGGACATTCCTGAATTCAATCGGTCCCTTTGGGTAAAGCAGGCGCTCGGGATACCTGCAGCGGATCTGTCCCTTGGATTGGAACTTCTTGCTCATCAAACCGTATCCAACCTGGACTCTTTGGCTACGCAACGACCGATTCATATGATTTATGGTGGTCAGGATCAAATTGTTGCCCCGAAACTCTGCCACTGGTTGGAAGAAAAGCTCCAACCCACCTCGGTGCAATTCCTACCGGATATGCCCCATTGGCCTTTTGCTGGGGATTGGACCTTGCCTTTACTTTGATAAGCAAATAATTTATTTTGATAGTCAAAGGATATAACCTGATGGGAAACATGACGTTGGCGGATTTGATTCTTCATTTTTATGATCAGATGAGCTCCTGGGAGATCAATCTGGTGCATAAGTCCGGTGTAACTCTACAACAGACACATGCGCTTGTTGCCATTGGCGAAGGAAATTCTGTTCGCATGAAAGATTTGGCATCGCGTTTGGGAATTACTATGGGGACCGGAACGGTGCTGGTTCGGCGGCTCCTGGATCAGGGACTCGTCCAACAGACTCCGAACCCGCAGGACGCTCGTTCTCATTTGTTGAACCTGACGGTCAAGGGACTTAAAGTCGTACGGGAGCATCTGATTCATCACCAGGCGCTTGGAGAGGAGATCGTGGCGCTCCTTGGAAAAAAGGATTCTCGCACCCTGGCGAATCTGTTGGAGAAAATTCATGAAGTTTTTCCTCATTGAATGTAATCAACGCCTTGATTTGGCCCCCAATTTGCATCATCAGGAGCAACGGACCACATGGGTAATCCTTCTGACTTCCACGATGATGGTCGGGGAAATTATCGGCGGCTGGTCTTTTCAATCCATGGCCTTGTTGTCCGATGGAATTCATATGGGGACTCACGCCTTTGCCTTGCTGGTCTCTCTGGGGGCCATGGTGGTGGCTCGTAGACATCGGGATAATGCGAATTTTTCCTTTGGCACTGGACGCGTAGGGGTGCTGGCAGGATATACCAGCGCCCTGTTTCTCATGCTTGCTGCGTTATTCATGCTTCAGGAATCC
>DATIQS010000439.1:0-2409 GCA_035470605.1 Fibrobacteraceae bacterium | reverse complement strand
TGGGATGGTCGTCGCCACCCCATGCGCCGCCGCGCATCCAGCGGCATTTGGGAACTCTTTATTCCAGGGTTGCAGGTCGGAGAGCTCTATAAATTCGAAATTCATAGTCAAAACGGCGATTTGATCACCAAAATCGATCCTCTAGCCAAACAGGCGGAAGTTCGACCCGCCATTGCCTCCATCATCGCGGACCTTGATGACTACAAATGGAGCGACTCCAAATGGATGTCCACACACCTGGCGACGGACGTGTTCGGCGCTCCGATGAACATCTACGAGGTCCATGCGGGTTCCTGGCAACGCGATCCCGCAGACCCCCAGCGTTTTCTGACTTGGGACGAACTCGCAGAACGCCTCATCCCCTACGCGAAAGACATGGGCTATACCCATATTGAATTACTCCCGGTCATGGAGCATCCACTCGACGAGTCCTGGGGTTATCAGGTCACCGGTTACTACGCCCCCACATCGCGTTATGGAACTCCAGACCAATTCCGCACCTTCGTCGATCAATGCCACCAGAATGGTATCGGCGTGATCCTCGATTGGGTTCCGGCGCACTTCCCCAAGGATGCCTTCGCTCTGGGGCGATTTGATGGCTCCGCCTGTTACGAGCATGCCGACCCCCGTCAAGGCGAACACCCCCATTGGGGAACCTACATCTTCAACTATGGCCGCCGCGAAGTTTCCAACTTCCTTATCTCCAACGCCATGTATTGGCTACGGGAATTTCACTGCGACGGATTGCGCGTCGACGCCGTAGCGTCCATGCTTTACCTCGACTATGGCAAAGAGCCCGGCGGCTGGGTTCCCAACAAGGACGGCGGCAACATCAACTACGACGCCATCGAATTTCTGAAGCACCTTAATAGCATCATGGGCAAATACGCTCCGCATGCCATCTTTATCGCCGAAGAATCAACCAGTTTCCCCTGCATTAGCCGTCCCCCCGACCAGGGAGGTCTGGGTTTCCACTACAAGTGGAACATGGGCTGGATGAACGACTTCCTGAGTTACATGCACAAGGAGCCCGTTCACCGCAAGTACCACCACAACAACCTAACCTTCTCCATGATCTACGCTTATTCGGAGAACTTCATCCTGGTGCTGTCACACGATGAGGTGGTGCATGGGAAGGGCTCCATGCTGGACAAGATGCCAGGTGACTGGTGGCAAAAATTTGCCAACCTGCGCCTTGCCTACGCGTACATGTACGCGCATCCGGGTAAAAAATTGCTTTTCATGGGCAGTGAGTTCGCCCAGTTCATCGAATGGAATGCCAAGCAATCCTTAGACTGGCACCTCACCAGTTGGGACCCTCATCAGAAGATGCAGTCTATGATGAAAAACCTGGGTAACCTGTACAAAAAAGAAGCGGCACTATGGGAGGTGGATCATCACCCCAGCGGTTTTGAATGGATCTGGTGCGATGATGCGGATAACTCAATCGTTTCGTTTGTACGAAAATCGGCCAAAGGGGAACTCATTCTTTGCGCATTTAACTTTACCCCAGTGCCGCGAGAATATTACCGCGTGGGCGCTCCCGCTCAGGGCGAATGGGAGGAAATATTCAATTCAGACTCTGCTCTCTGGGGAGGTTCCAACCTAGGAAACGACGGAGGTCGCCACACCGAGGATATCGGCTGGCAAAACCGTCCCTGGTCCTTCTGCATCACCCTGCCTCCACTGGGCGGCGTGTATCTGAAATACAAGGGATAAGTTAAAGCAACATTGCTGAAGACCGTCACCTCCCTAACTGGTCTACAACATGCAAGGCGTTGATGCCTGCGGAATGCAAAGCATCAATGGCCTTGTCCATATCGCTGAAACGGAAGACCATCACAGCATCCTGCCCAGAGCGTAACGCAAACGCGTACATATATTCCACAGAAACGCCCTCTTTCTCGATAATTTCCAATACGCCAGCCAATCCTCCTGGGCGGTCGGGCACCTGTAGCGCAATAACTTCACTCTGCGCTACCGCATAACCTGCAGCAGTTAGTGTCCGTAAGGTCTTATCTGGATCAGAGGTGATCAGACGTAAAAGACCAAATTCACCGGTATCAGCCAACGAAAGTGTGGAAAGATTCACCCCCGCCTCGGCAAGGATGGAGCACAAGGCCCCCAGGCGCCCAGGGCGATTTTCCAGAAATACTGAAATCTGCTGGATTTTCATGCGTTCTCCTCGTTGCGTTTATCGATAATACGCCGAGCCTTACCCTCACTACGCGGGATGGCTCCGGGTTGCACCAATTCCACATCGGCACGCAGGCCGGTGATCTGCTCAATAGACTTGGCGAAACGCCTCTGCATCGCCTCCATATCGGAAATACGGTCCTTGAGCATCGCCCCTGTGACCTCGACACGAACACCCATCTGGTCAAGGCCAGCCTTGCGTCGCAACACAAT
>DATIQS010000438.1:0-3158 GCA_035470605.1 Fibrobacteraceae bacterium | reverse complement strand
CGTGGATATCCTTTCCAAGGTGGAATTCAATCTGGTGCGGGTGCCTGCGCGCCATGATCGCGTGGAGCGCTTTCGGGAACAGGATTCTCGCTGGTTGCAGCAACTCCTGGAATTACCGGAATACACATTTGAACCGCAGACGACTCCAGATGCCCTTCCCATGGTTGCGGAGCGTTCGCCATCCGAGCCCGGGCCCGACTCCCGTCTTCTGTTCTGGCAGACCTGCCTGGATCACTACAGTCTGTTTGGCATTGATGAGCTAGAACAGGGGCGCACCTATACAGCGCCCCAGTTCGTCAACCAGTTCGGGAGCTTTTCTTCTTTTTCCTATAACTACGGCGGTGCGAAGAAATTACGCGCTGACCTGGAAGCGATCAAGACCCACCTATATGTCCCCATGAGTGCCTGAAAATATGACCCCTAAGAATGATTCCATCGATCACCGTCGCCAGGAAGTCCAACAGATTATCAACAACGTTTGCGACCTGCTGAACCAGGATGGCGTCAACGCCCGCGACTATGTAGAACAAATCGCGTGGCTGTTTTTCCTGAAAGCATTCGATGAGACCGAAAACCGCCGTGAAGAAGAATGCGCCTTTGGAGGCGAAGATACCTACGAACGCCGCCTGACCGGGAAATTCGCCTGGAGCAACTGGTCGCAGAAAACCGACAAACCCGATGCCATGTTGAAGTTTGTCAGCACCAGACTTTGGGACAAGCTGACCCTTATCCAGCCGGGAAAGGGAATGGGTACCGATGCCCTGGCCCAGCGGTTTCAGCGTATTTTCAGCACGGTGAAAAACCACTGTCGCAAAGGCGCCACCTTTGCCCGGGTTGTGCAACAGATCAACCGGTTGCATTTCGCAGACAACACCGATGTGATCGTGCTTTCCGAGATCTACGAGTCCCTGCTGAAGCGGGTGGCCGCAGACTCCGCAGGATATGCGGGCGAATTTTATACGCAGCGGCACATTATCCGTGCCATGATCGAGGTGGTGAAGCCCTCCATCAGAGACCGTATTTACGATCCCTGTTTCGGGTCCGCTGGATTCCTGGCCGAGTGTGTGGATTTTATTCGAAAGGGCGCGACCCTGAGCGCAACCCAGCTGGATAAATTACAGAATAAGACCTTCTATGGGGTGGAACTCAAACCGCTGACTTACCTGCTCGGGACTATGAACATGATTTTGCATGGGATTGAAGGAGCCAACCTGGAACTGGGAAACACCCTGGAGCGCCATTCCACCAATGTTCCGGAAAGCGAAAAATACGAGGTGATCCTTGCGAATCCGCCCTATGGCGGCAAGATGGACCCCAAATTGCAGACGAACTTCAAGGTGCGCAGCGCCGCTACGGAATGCCTGTTTCTGCAACACATCATGAAAAATCTGGCCAAAGGGGGGCGTGCCGCCGTGGTTGTCCCCGAGGGGGTGCTGTTTCGCACCGGCCCGGACCAGGCTGTGCGCAAGGAACTGATCGAAAATTTTCGGATGCTGTGCGTTCTGAGCCTGCCCGCCGGCGTATTTCTGCCCTACACCGGGGTCAAGACCAATGTGATTTTTTTTGAACGGCCCAAGGACGGTTCTTCTACGCAGAAGGTCTGGTTCTATGAACTGGAAAACGATGGCTTTGAGCTCAAACAAACCCGCCGCCCTATCGCGGGCTCGCAACTTCCCGATTTCTTAAAGAAATTTTCCAAACAGGCCCAGGGAGAAAACAACTGGACCCTGGACCGCCTGCAGATCGAGAAACAGGGCTACGACCTTTCGGCCAGGAATCCCCATCGCAAGATCGAAGAGCCGCACAAACCCGCCCTGGAACTGGTCCGTTCCGTCCGTGTCCGGGAAAAACGAATTCTGGAATTACTGGACGAGCTGGAAGGGCTGTTGGGGGGTGGGAAAAAATGACTAATACCGCCAAAGTAACTCTTGGTGAGCGCTGTGAGCTTGTTGGCCGGGGGAGAACTCCAAAATATGGCTATTCAGAGGACGTAAAAATCGTTAACCAGAAATGCATTCGTTGGAGTGGCCTCGATACAAGCTTCGTCCGTTATTATGATTCTGAATGGATCGGAAAAATTGCAAAAGAGCAATATTTACGTAAAGGAGATGTCTTAATCAATTCAACAGGTGAAGGGACAATAGGCCGTGCCTGTGTATTTGATGCTGACAACGGACATTTTATCGCGGATGGACATGTTACAGTTGCTCGTCCCCAAGCCAGCGCTATTGAACCCTATTGGCTAAGATATTGGATTCAATCGGAAGAAGGCCAATCTTTTGTAATGAATCATAGAGTTGGGGCGACAAAACAGACAGAGCTTTCATCTACAAAAATTCGTATGGCCCAAATTCCTCTTCCTCCATTGCCGGAGCAAAAACGCATTGTGGCGCGGATTCAGGAATGCATGGAGAGGGTGCAGGAGATCGAGCGGCTACGCGGAGAGACGGAGAAAGAGATTCAATCCCTGCGTTTCGCCACATTGCAACCATTGGGTTTGAATCAATATGCAGAATGCGAAGTGGGAAGCCTGATTCTGGACATGCGGAATGGCCGATCCATCAAACCAACAGGCGTCAATAGCAATGGTTCTATTCTAACTCTCAGTGCGGTTCGGCGTATAAGCCTGGATTTCAGTATGCAAAAGGCGATTCCTTTGGATGCTGTAACCGCTCAAAAATTTTCCTTTAAAAAGGACGATGTATTTATATCCAGAGCCAACACCATTGACCTGGTAGGACTTTCTGGAATCGCGGACAAAGATTCCGATCCATGGATGATTTACCCTGACCTGCTGATTCGCGTTCGCGTCGATCAAAGCAAGGTGCTTCCTTGCTATTTCGCCTATGCCTTGAGGTTCCCTGCAACGCGTGAACAGATCCGATCCTTTGCCAAAGGGACAAGCCAGAGCATGGTCAAAATTTCAGGAGCGGAAGTCCGCAAATTGAAAATTCCATTGCCTGACATTCCGAAGCAACGAAAGATTCTGGCCTATCTGAAAAAAGTGGAAGCGTTACTAATCCAAGTGACAGAACAACAACAAGGACAATCAGCGGAATCCATCCGCCAGGCCATTTTACGCAAGGCGTTTTCCGGGGAGCTGTGAGATGAAATTTCCTGTTTCCTTCGAGATTCAAAATCAGTACATCAAAAGTTTT
>DATIQS010000437.1:0-4459 GCA_035470605.1 Fibrobacteraceae bacterium | reverse complement strand
GCTGGGTGGGAGGTTCGTGGATTCTGTCGATTCACAGATGCTCGTGTTTGTGTTGGGGGGCATATTGCTGGTCTCCGCGCTGAAGACATACCGGCATACCCAGAAAAGAAATCGGGTCGCTCCTGAGACTCGCTGAACAATCGAATCTTGGAAAGCCCCAAAAGAAACGAGGAACTCGCTTTTGACCGAGTCAGCAAGAGAGCGGCATCTGTCAATCGTCGTCCATCACGCAACGCACGGAACTGCCATGACTTTTATAAATATCGTTTGAATAAACATATGCGTAGCTGTAGCTCATGCTTTGGTAATACGCATACGTAGAACTATATATTGTAGATGTCCACCAGCGCCCATAAGTACCAATGGAGGAGAAGGTTGTGCTATTGTAGTAATAGTAGCCACCCGGTAGCGCGGCAAAACCATAGGTGTCAGAATTGGTGATTCCAGAATACTCCGTCCAGCCGCTGGTGGCTTTGAGATAGGTCCCCGCTGTGCTGGATCCGCCTACGTAACTCAACAATGTTGACCATTCCGTACTGGTGGGCAAGTGCCAGCCCGTGGGGCAGGCGCTATTCGCCGCTGTCCAGTTGTATAAGACCCCGTAGGTGGCGTAGTTCGCTGTCGCTTTGGCGGTGCTGATGCTGGTGCCGCTATAGCCGTACACATAATAATAAGCAGTATTCGTGGAATAGGTCGATGTCGTGGATACGGATGGCAGATACGCCAAGTTTTCGGCCATCCAGGTCTGGGCTCCGATAGTTACTGTTGGATAGATATTGTTGTCGCGAGAATCTGCAAAACAGCCATCATAGGTTCCGATACAATAAATCTCCGTCGTCGTTGTCCCTGTCCATCCGGTCCGGAATGTTTTGGCCTTGAGAACTGTACCTTGGCTGACCGCAACGGCGCCGCTGTAGAGCGTCGAACTCGAGGTGGGTTCGGTGCCATCGGTGGTGTAGCGGATTTCGGCCTCGGACATGGAGGTGGTCATGAATACGGATTGGGTGCCGGTGTACACGCCGCCTTCGGGGGACAAGGTGGGGGCTGGGATCACGAAGATATAGGTCGCGGAATCCACGGAACTTGAGGTGCAGCCGTCGCGCACGGCGAAGAATTTCAGCGTGGCGTTGGTGTCTAGCGAGAAGCTTCCGCTATACAAATAGGCCCCGGTGGTGGGCGTGGTGCCATCCAGGGTGTAGTAGATCTTGGCATCGGCGGTGGTCATGCTCATGGCTATGGTCTGGCCTTCTCCAAAATTTCCCCCAGTGGGACTGATGGTGGGCTTTGTCACCACCAGCGTATAAGTGGCGGCGGTCAGCTCACTGGTGGTGTCCCCGTCCTTGAAGGCCTTGGCCACGATGGTCGCCGAGCTTGTCAGGGCAAAGGGCCCGCTGTAAAGCGTGGAGGATGTCGTGGGGATGGTCCCGTCCAGGGTGTAGTAGATCGACGCCCCAGACGTGGTGGTAGAAATGGTGATGGTCTGGTCCGGCGCATAAGTCCCGCCCGTGGGTGAGAAAACAGGAGCCGCCACCTTGATCGCTGTGTGGGAGGAGCTCGACGGACTCACGGAGGAACTGGACTTTGCGATGGATGAGCTGGATGTCGTTACTGAAGAACTTGGCGTCGTCGTTGATGAACTGGATGGCGCCAGCGAGGAACTGGATTTTGCGACAGACGAACAGGATGCCGCCAGCGAGGAACTGGATGTTGCAACAGACGAACAGGATGCCGCCACGGAGGAACTGGATTTTGCGACAGACGAGCTGGATGTCGTTACTGAAGAACTTGACGTTGTGATTGCTGAACTGGATGCACCCGCCGAGGAACTGGATGCGACGACGGATGAGCTTGAGGGCGTCACCGAGGAGCTTGACGTCGCGATTGCTGAACTGGATGCGCCCAACGAGGAGCTGGACGTTGTGGTGGATGAGCTGGATGTCGTCACCGAGGAACAGGATGCCGCGGCCGAGGAGCTGGTCGCGGATGAACTTGATCCGGCCTTTGAGGAACTGGAAATTTCGGTAGACGAACTGGATGTCCCGGTGGTGCTTGACGAACTTTCCTCTAAAGAACTGGATGCAAGGGCTCCCAGCACACAGCGGATGGAGGCTCCGCTCGCTTTTCCGTAGGCTCCGCGTTCTATCCCTACCGTGTCATAGCCAACCAGTCGTTCCCAGGCTCCCGTGGCGCTGTACTCTGTGGCGGATTTCCAATTCCCATAATACCCGATGCTGCCAAAGACTGTGTCTTCGTAGAAGCCTCCTGGAAGCGCTGAAAAGCCGAAGAGGTCAGTCCCATTTCCCTCATTGGTCCAGCCGTTGGTGGTTTTCAGCATTGCGCCTTGATTGCCTCGCCAGCCTGTTTCTGACAACTTCGAACTGGACATTCCCAAAGTTTGTTCTAGGGTTTGCCATTCTGCTTCGTTGGGCATGTGCCAACCCTCCGGGCAAATCCCCTGGTGCAGGGAGTCGCTTCCGCTCCATAATGTGGAGTTGTACATGGGCTCCAGGGCCATGGCGGTGGCCCAATTGTAGAGGCGGCCGTAAATCGTACAGTTGCTGGCCAGGTTGTTGTTGCACCATGATCCCGTGTCCGTTGCGAAATTCAGATTCTGGGCCATCCAAGTCTGGTTCCCGATCGCCATTGTCCGGTAGCTTTGTCCATCGCGGGAATCCAGCAAACTTCCGTAGGTGATCGAGGTGTTCCAATAGGTGTCTAGCAACACCGGATCCGAAAGGCTGGAACTTGAAGACACGGCACTGGAGGAACTTTGGTCTGTGGTTTTCAAGCAACGGACCGCATAACCGGATGTCTGGAGGTAGCTGTTGCGCTTGATGTTTGAATAATTTATTCGCAATGACCGGTACATGGAGTTCGAGTCATCTGCGGCGAGTGCCGTCCACCATACGCCAATGATCCCTGTCCCAAAGAATGCTTGATCCTCATAGGCTCCACCGGGGAGAGCTGTAAATCCATAGGCGTCCGTTCCATTGCCGCTACTGTCCCAACCGACGGAGGCCTTGAGCTTTTTCCCTTGGTCCGTTCCTCTCCATCCAAAGGTGTCTGCCGCAGAGACACCCATCCCAATATAGACCTCCAGTGTCTGCCATTCTGCGTCGTTGGGGAGATGCCAACCCTCTGGACAGGCGCTCGTGGCGGTGGTCCAGTTGTACAGGCGTCCATAGGTGTTGCACTTCGTTGTGTCGTTGCTGTAGCACCAGGAGCCGCTGTCGCTCGTATAGTTCAGGTTTTCCGCCATCCAGGTCTGACTCCCGATCACGACGGTCTTGTAGCTTTTCCCGTCACGGGCATCCACCAGCAGGGTGGTGTCCACCGACGAGGAGCTGTATTGCGCGGAAGAGGACGCCGTCTCCTCTGAAGAGGATATTTCCCAAACGCCAATCAGGGCCTCGGGATCTTCATGGGTCAAATCCGAGCAGGCTGCGTAGAACAGCAAAGACCCTAGCCCAAGAAAAAATACGGCTTTAATGTAACGATTCTTCATATCAACTCCCCGAAATCCAGAAAATCAATCCTAGAACAAAGGTCCCGATGGAGGTGCCATAGCTGATGTTGCGGTATTTTTCGGCCTTGTCCAGATTGTCTGAGGAGGCGCGCAGCTCATCCGCATTCTGATTCTGCTTTGCTTGTTCGAAGTCGTCCTGATAACCATCGCCTTTGATGTTCATATAGTAGCCGCCGGCCACTCCTCCAATGGATACTCCCCATAGAGCGATTGCCACTTTTCGTTGCCAGGAAAGGTGATTTGGCGGATCATTTTCGATATTCATGTCGATGTCGTCGATGCTGGTATTTTCCGTTGGCTCGATTTCCAGGGATAGGGGCGGTGGTGGAGATTCTTGCTCTGTGGAAACCTCTGGAGGGCTCTCTGACTGTACGGAATCCGGGAAAACGATGGGCTGATCTTGATCATCCGTCAGGCGGAATCGGGTGACGATGGCAACGCGGTAACTGTCATCGTCATTGAGCACAGGAAACATCCAGAAGCGTTCTGCAACTCGAAAAATATCCCGGCTCCTCATGTGAGACAGGTCTACAAGCATCATGTTTTCTACGATAGATTGCTCAAAGAAATTTTCTACTTTGCCTTGCGATTCTTGTTGTTGCCGCAACGCCCCGATGACGGCTCGGGCAATGTCATTCGGGGGCTCCGATTCGCTGATGACTGGAAACAAGGGCCGGACGATAAATTCGTGCGATTTCACCTGCAATTTACGGATACAGGCTAGGGCAATGGCGCTGTCTGCAGAGGCGATACGTCCGTTGATGGAATCTGACAGGAGGGAATCTGGAAGGGTTTGTAGTTGTAGATTGGCTTTTACTGTGGCGACTTCATTCAGGATTTTCTGGATGTCGGCATCCACTGCTTGCAAGCGTTTATTCCCATCGTTTATGGCTCGGTCAAGGCTCTTTTGGGTGTTTTGGTTGCGGTTGGCGA
>DATIQS010000436.1:0-6792 GCA_035470605.1 Fibrobacteraceae bacterium | reverse complement strand
GTGGAGTATATGTCTCCGTAACCAAGCAAAGCTTTCCTCAGCTGAGGATATGTGCCAGTAACGGCTAAAGCCTAACTGGCATATCAGGACGGAGATATCATCAAAACAGACAAATCCGTCCTCAACCTACTCCAAGTAGGCGTTCCTCATAGAGGACAGCACCCCACTAAGCGGCACAGCCGCAAGTGGTTGCTCAGCCGGTCGTTTTGCCTGTTTTTTTGGATTGCATCAATCTCGCTCGAAATGGCCTCAAAGCTAATTTTTAGAGGTGCCCTTAAGAGGCTTCGGGATCGACATCCATTCTCGAGTCTGTGGGAAATGGGCCGCGATTCCTTCCAGTGTACCACCGAGCACATAACCATCACAGCCCAGAAAACCACCCTGGGACTGATAGAAACGCCGAGATAATCCACGTTCCCTCTTTTCCAAAGCAGCAAAGGCCTCGCGGCGCACCGATTCCTGCCCATTGCGGGGCATCACACAGCGAAGGCCACTGGTGAACACCGGAAGATCGTTTCCAGAGTCTCCAGCAAAAAGAGCTTGCTCCTCAGAAATTCCGGCCTGAGATAAGAGCCAACGCACAGCCCCCAATTTCCCAGCGCCTAGAGGCAAAATATCCAGATAACCCACCTGGCGCAAATCGTCACGACTCCACTCCACTTGGGAACGAATTCGGAGGGGCAGAAGTTCCGTACGCACCCGATTCACCAGCATAGAACCATCGGCATCATAAGCTGTATAAAAACAGGCCTTATGACGATTTTGAAAATCAGGTTCCTGAGGGCGAATCTCTGGGAGCTTCTGCAAAAAGGTGATGATATCCGCACCTGTTACGCTAGGCCAATCCCGCGCAATTACCTCAGACCAAGCAGGCATCGGAACAAATTGACCGTTCTCCTGTTGTTCCATGGTCGCTCCCACGTCGCCCACCAAATAGTGCGGCAACGGAAGGCCATGCCGAGTGATGACCTCCTTCGCGCTGGGCAACGTCCGTCCGGTCACATAAGCGAGCACAATTTCTGGATGTTGCGCCAACCTGCGAAACATGGGATAAGCCCCTGGTGTTCCTTCTGGTTCGCCATAAGGAGTTAAGGTCCCATCCAGATCACAAAAAAGGAAAAGACGATTATCGCGAGGGGGCGCTTTGGATGTCAAAGGGTTGGGTTTCATGGAACTTTGGGTTGGGATAGCATTTCATGAATGGCGGCGGCAGCGCGACGGCCTTCTCCCATGGCGAGAATCACCGTGGCAGCTCCCAACACAATATCTCCACCCGCATAAACGCGATCCATGAAGGTCTTGTTGGTCGCGGCGTCCACCAGCACATTCCCCCTGCGATTTACCTGCAAGCCAGGTGTGGTCTGGGGAATTAGGGGATTGGAGCTATTCCCGATAGCGACAAGCAGCGTGTCGATTTCCATCTCGAAATCCGAACCAGGGATTTCCACAGGACTCCGACGCCCACTGGCATCAGGCTCTCCTAATTGGAAGCGCACACAAACTAGCTTCTGCAAACGCCCCCGTTCGTCACCCAGAGCCTTTTTCGCATTCTGCAAGAAACAGAATTCGACGCCTTCGGCCTTGGCGTGGTGAATCTCTTCCACGCGAGCGGGCATCTCCGCTTCCGTACGCCGATAAATGACTTTCACCGATTCTGCCCCCAGGCGCATCGCCATGCGAGCCGCATCCATCGCGACGTTGCCTCCACCGAGGACCGCAACGTGCTTACCGGGCCAAATCGGGGTCTGGGCGTGTTCCTTATCAAACGCACGCATCAGGTTGGCGCGGGTCAAATATTCGTTGGCCGCGAAGACCCCCACCAGATTTTCTCCCTCGATCCCCATAAACAAAGGAAGCCCGGCGCCCGTGCCAATAAAGGCCGCATCAAAGCCATCCTTCTCCAACAAATCCTGCAATTTCCGTGTACGACCGACCACAAAATTGGTCTCAAAGTGGACACCCATACGAGCGAGCGTGTCAATTTCTCGATCCACAATGGCCTTGGGCAACCGAAATTCTGGAATGCCGTAACGCAACACGCCGCCCAATTTGTGGAAGGCCTCAAAAATCGTCACGTCATGCCCTTCCCGGCGCAAATCGGCAGCCACCACCAGCCCCGCCGGGCCAGAACCAATCACCGCGACCTTTTTGCCTGTGGCGGACTTCACTTCAGGGACATGAATCTCGGATTGAGAGCGCTCCCAGTCTGCGGCAAAACGCTCCAGACGACCGATCGCCACTGCTTTGTTCACGCTCTTCAACGACTTCCCCACCGTGCAATTCTGCTGGCACTGGGTTTCCTGGGGACAGACGCGGCCACAAATCGCAGGCAGAAGCGATGTCTCCTTAATCTTGTCGATCGCCCCCTGAAAATTGCCCTCGGCCATCGCATGAATAAACGCAGGGATATCGATATGCACGGGGCACCCTTCCACGCAGGCGGGTTTCTTGCATTGCAAGCAACGCATCGCCTCAAGCCGAGCCATTTCCGGGGTAAAACCCATAGCCACTTCCTCCTGGCTTCTGGAGCGATAACCAGGTTCTCGTTCTGGCATCTGTTGGGGGGGAATCGCCAGACGGTCTTTAGGTTTTAGGGGGGCGGGCCGGTGGATCAAATCATGTAATAATTCTGCAGCGTTTTGCATGGCCGCAATGTAGCAAAGCGAAAAGTTCAGGGATGCGCACCGTGTTGCGAGGGCTCCTCAATCAATGATGGGGTTCCACCAACCGAATTCCATCCTCTCCGATATGAATTTGGCCAGCCTTGAAGAGCCCACCGATAATTTTTTTGAACGCCTTTTTAGAGAGGCCAAACACACGGCGAATTTCATCAGGATCGCTCTGGTCATGGAAAGGCAAAAAACCTCCGGCATCCACCAAACGATCCAACACCACCTGGGCCTCTTCCATCACAGCCTTATAGCCCACCGAGGTCATACTTAAACGGATACGACCCTCCGGGCTAATGGTTTTAATCCAGCCCTTGCCCACACTTCCAATCCCCAAACCACGAGGAATATCTTCCTCAAAAAGCAAGCCGGACCAACGCCCATCCACCACCGCCAGAATACCATGCTCATGGCGTTCATAAAACTTCACCTCGCAGACATCGCCTGGGCGAAGGTAACGGGTGTCGGTGTCAAACCAAGGTTTAAGTTTTTGGGAGCAAACCAAACGGTTGCTCGCCTGATCTAAATAGATGCGGACCACACACCAATTGCCAGGGCGCAGTTCCATCGTCTGCTCCCGAAAGGGAAGCATAAGGTCCTTATCCAACCCCCAATCCAAAAACGCCGCAGTACGGTTGACCTCTTTCACCTGTAGAGCCGCGAACTCATCCACCATCGCCAAAGGCTCCTGTGTCGTCGCCACAGGGCGATCCTCGGAGTCGCAATAAACAAACACCTCCAGAGAAGAGCCCACCCGGGCCCCCTCTGGGCAATACCGATTTGGCAACAGGACTTCCGCCCCAGTGGAATCTGCTAACACCAGTCCATAAGCGATCTGGCGCACAACTTTGCAACGATTCATCTGTCCGATTTTCATCGCTCAAACATAGCTATGAGTTTGCGACCATCAACCTAGATTCCACAGTTGAGTGGGCCGAGTCTGTGGTCAACTACAGAATTTAGGTTTACGCTCGCCCTTTCCCTGTTTTTTTCGACGGAGAGGACAGTTCCACAATCAAAGGGCTTCCGTCCGAGGAATCTCGTTTCAATTCAATTTTTGAAATTTCCGAAGCGCTTACGGTGATTTTGTGGCGTAAACGAGGACTTCCCGTAGGGGAGGTGGAATTGCGGGCTGACTGCCAATTGGAGGAAGCGCGGATATGAGGGCCGAGGTCCATATTTAGAGAGGCAGCGATACGCAGAAACGTGGATAAATAGATATCTCGGCGACCATTGAGAAATCGGGAAAGAACGGACTGTTCCAATCCGCATTCGTGGGCAAATCGTTCAATGGATGGATACCCTTGGTCCGCGATCATCTGGCGAATCAGCGTTCGCAATGGAGATTTGAGAGAACCTGCTTCCACAGGCAGCAAGATAGAGCATCCCTTTTGCTGCTTCGATGCACATTGACATGAGTTTCTCTAATTTTATTCTATGAAGAATAATAGTTTCCCCGAGCACAGGATTATTGAGGGACCGGTATTGAACTCCTTGGAAGTGCTGCGGGATCAGTTGCTGGGGCGTGTGGAGATGATTTTTGTGGATGCTTATCCCTGGTTGCGCAATAAGGACCGCCAGAAGGATTTGCTTCACCTGGGGGAGTGTCTATGGGATCTCCATGACTTGCTTCGTTCAGATGGGGTCCTTTTCCTGTGCGCGGAGGAATCGGTTCAGGCGGCCTTAAAAACGATTTGTGATGAAATTTTCGGGAATTTTCGGTACGCAGGTACGCTGTGTTGGTTAAAAAAGAAGCGTCCTTCGTTTCTTTCCAGAGGAATTATTCCCATGATAGAGTTTGTCCATGCCTATGGGAAAAATCAGCCCGTTATCCTCCACGCAGGAACTCCCCGACGTGTAGGAGCTCAGCCTTTATTGAAAGCGTCCAATCCCGTTCGGACGTTGCTTTTCCCAGGAAAGCTTGTTCATATTGATCTGGAAGATGGAGCTTATTCGCCTGAATATTTTAAAGTCCGCCGGGGACGCCCGACTCTGTTGGAACCAATTCAGGTTCAACAGCAGCTGATTCAGAATCCGTTCCGTTTGCGAGGAAATTTTGTCTGGACACAACCCTTTCTCCAACGGGCTCTAAAAGAGACGATTCGTATTTACCTCCATCCACGGACGTTGAGCCCTCGTGTTATTCGAAATCCAGCCGAGGAATCCTGTGGTGTCCCTTCGTTTTTGGATGGACGAACCTTTCAGGCAACCTATGAAGATGCCCGGCGGCAGATTCGAGAAATCCTGGGGCAAGAATCGTTTCCAGCCTCGAAACCGGAGGCTTTGATTCGTTACCTGATGCGAATAGGCACCTCAAAAGGCGCTCTGATTCTAGCCCCACAGGCCAGTCTGGGAGAAGTTTTACATGCCACCTTGGCCCTAAATGCGGAAGACGATGGACAACGGCAGTGTCTTCTTTTCGAAGAAGATCCCCGCAGAATTGATTGGACAAAAAAGCGTGTGCAGCGCCTTATTCATGGATATTCTGATGCGCAAGGCAAATGGTTTCCTGGATGGCCGCAGAATGAGTTCAAAGTCTGTCGAATCGAATCGGCTGGTCATTAGGAACCCGTGAACCGGCTTTCCTTGGCAGTCCCGCCGTTTGGGTTGCTAACGGATTTCTACAAATTGCCAACGGGTCCAAGCCTGGTTTCCTGCGGCATCGGAGACGATTAAACGAATGGCGTAGATTCCAGGAAGACATGCGTTTCCTATGGGGTCCTCTCCTGACCAACGAATTGATCTGGGTGGGAATCCTTCTCCCTGAAAGCGGCGAACCAGGTTGGCGGGGTCTAGTGTGGATGTTGCCGTGTAAATCACCAAAGACCAGCGGTCGAGTTTTCCGCTTTCCTCGTCAACCCGCATCAAAAAATCCGTATTTCCAGGAAGATGGTCTACGCCATCTGGGGAAATAAGGGCCTGAGTGCTGCGTAAAAAAGGGCGGGGATCAAGTCGGTCGGAAAAGGCGTCCCAAATAAGTCCTACGGAAAGTTGATGCAGCGGCGAATCGCCGCCGCTCCCACGTACGGTGATTTGATTCAGCGCATAATGCACGTTGACCAGAGTGGAGAAGAAGTAATGCTGGAAGACAACCCCGGCTGAAGCCATGGCTCTCCCGTGGCGCAAATTTTCCCTTCTTAAGGCAACCAAGGCCTGTAAATTGCGATCAGCTCCAAACACGAGACGCATCCCGGCAATGGGGGTGAGCTCCTTGAAATTTTTTACCTCGAAACCATCCAAACGGCCGTCGATAAAAAGCCCCAGACGCTCCTCGCGGCTTGTGAACCAGGCGGCCCCCAAACCGAAATGCCGGGTGTCGCAAGCGTCGCAATCCAGCGTGTCCAGCGATTCTGTCAGATTTTGTGCCACCCACCCCAGGCGTAGCCTTGCATTCAAACGATGATAACCTCCAACGCCCAAATCGAGACGGGTATCATCGGGAATTTTTTGCAGGGTCCCCTGTACGCCTAGCCAGGTCCCCTGAAATAGACGCGATGAACCGGAGAGCCCCAGACGATGTCTGTTCCAACTTCCCGGATCCGGTTCCACCCAGGAAATTCCCAGCACCGATTCTTGCCCCGCAGGAAACGTCCATGCCGAAAACAGACCAAGGTCCCCACCGACCCCTCCGGCGCCAAGTTCCCCCGTAATGCGCCGGGGTTGCTTCACTGCTGCTGGATTCCCTGTTATGGAAGAGGCATTATCCGCGACTGCAAGAGCCCCTCCCGGCCCTGCTGACATATTTTGCCAACCAGACGTAGTCTGTGCTTGGGAAACTGAGATAAAAAGCAGAATAAGGGCGATAAGGGGGAGGGCTCGCATGATATGAGTGTAACAAAAAGAGCCCCCTTGTGGAAATATGGAGGCTATCCTTTGGGCCACAGGCCTGTGTAGGGGATGCCTTTGCGGGGTTCGGCCATCATCTCTGCCACAGAATCCCGCCAGACGCGATAATGTGGAGTTTCCTTGTGGGCCGCCGCATGGACTTTGGATCGATATGCTTCGTAAAGGACAAAGAAACAGGGATCCTCTTCGCTTTGTAACACATCAAAACGCAGATTGCCATCTTCCTGGATGCTAGCCTGGTGGTTTACAGCACAGGCATCTTGAAAGGCTTGAAGAT
>DATIQS010000435.1:0-6413 GCA_035470605.1 Fibrobacteraceae bacterium | reverse complement strand
CGCCGGCTGACGGTATACAGCCGCTACGGCTGCCACCTGTGTACCGACATGCTGCAGGCGCTGGCGCGCCTGCAGCCGGTGCTGGATTTCAAGTTCACCGTGCTGGACGTCGATGGCGAACCGGAACTGGCGAGGCGCTATGGTGACCGGGTCCCGGTGCTGCTGGCCGGTGAAACGGAGCTGTGCTGCCATTTTCTCGATGAGGACCGGCTGCGCGAGTATTACCGCAGCTGCTGAACGTGTATAATAATAAAAGATTCAATATAATCAGCTAGTTGAAATACTCACCGGATACCGGAACGACACACCACAGGATGCCCCCGATGGATTTACCAGAACCCGGCATGCAGGCACGGGCCGGATTCGGTATTGCCGGTCTCAGGACGCCTTGCGCGTGCCAGCTGCCATGACCGACCGTCAGCACGTCCGCAACTTTTCCATCATCGCGCACATCGACCACGGCAAGTCCACGCTGGCAGACCGTTTTATCCAGCTGTGCGGCGGCCTGGCCGACCGCGAAATGGCGGAACAGGTGCTGGACTCGATGGACCTGGAACGCGAGCGCGGCATCACCATCAAGGCGCACGCCATTCGTATGGTGTACTCGCGACCGGATGGGGAATACATTCTGAATATGATCGACACCCCGGGGCACGTGGACTTCACCTACGAGGTCTCCCGCTCGCTCGCCGCCTGCGAGGGCGCGATTCTGGTGGTGGACGCGTCTCAGGGTATTGAGGCGCAGACTCTATCCAATCTCTATTTGGCCATCGACAATGACCTTACCGTGATTCCGGTGATCAACAAAATCGACCTGCCTAGTGCCAACCCGGACCATGTCGCGCAGATGATTGGTGACCTGTTGGGCTACGATCCTGATTCTATCCCTCGGATTTCCGCCAAGTCTGGGCTCAATGTTCAAGCGGTACTCGACAAAATCGTGGACGAAATCCCCGCACCCAAGGGCCTCGCCGAAAAGCCCCTCCAAGCGTTGATTTTTGATTCGGTATATGACAGTTATCGCGGGGTCATCAGTTACGTGCGCGTGGTCGAGGGCTCGCTTGCCCCGAATACGCGGATCCGCATGATGAAAACCGGTGCAGAATATCTTGTGACCGAAGTAGGGACCTTCTCTATGCACCGTAATGCGCGTCCTAGTCTAGAGGCGGGCGAAGTGGGTTATGTGCTCGCCAACATCAAACGCATTGCTGACGTGAAAATCGGCGATACCCTGACCGCAGTAGATAACCCCGCGACAACTCCGCTCCCCGGTTATAAGGACGTAAAGCCGATGATTTTTTCTGGACTTTACCCCACCGATCCCGAGGATTACAAGCTCCTACGTGAAGCCCTGGAAAAATTGCAGCTCAACGACTCCGCCCTACGCTGGGAACCAGAAACTTCTGAAGCCCTGGGGTTTGGTTTCCGCACAGGCTTCCTCGGACTTTTGCATATGGAGATCGTGCAGGAACGCCTGGATCGCGAATTCAACGTGGACATCATCACCACGGCGCCCAACGTCGCTTACCATGTTTATATGTCCGATGGTGCTATGGTGTCCATCGAAAGTCCGTCCAAACTTCCAGACGCTAGCCGTTACGACCACATCGAGGAGCCCTACATTCACGCTCAAATCTTCACGCCCAAGGATTACGTGGGGAGTCTGATGAAACTCTGCGAAGAAAAGCGCGGCGAATTTAAAAACATGGAATACCTCGATGAGACCAAGGTGATCCTCAAGTACGACCTCCCTTTGGGCGAGGTGATGTTCGATTTTTATGATCGTCTCAAATCCGTTTCTCGCGGTTATGCGGGCCTGGATTACGATCCTTGCGGTTATCGAAATAACAATCTGGTGAAGCTGGACATTTTGCTTAATGGCGATCCAGTGGACGCTTTCTCGGTGATCATTCACAAGGACAAGGCTTACCCCTATTCCAACTCCCTATGCACCCGTCTCAAAAATTTGATTCCCCGCCAGCAGTTCGACGTCGCGATCCAAGGTGCTATTGGCGGCAAAATCATCTCCCGCACGACGGTCAAGGCGGTCCGCAAAGACGTGCTCGCCAAATGCTACGGCGGCGACATTTCCCGCAAGCGCAAGCTCTTGGAAAAGCAGAAGGAAGGCAAAAAGCGCATGAAAAGTATCGGAGCGGTCGAGGTACCACAGAAGGCATTCCTCGCGGTGCTCTCCCTCAACGATACGAGCAGTAACGACGACGAGGACTGATCAGACATTCAGGGAGAATCGCTTTTGCTACATTCGCCCCGATGGAAAATTCAAATCTGCATCGTATTTCTCTGCCGGGCCGGGAGATTCTTCTGCTGGGCACCGCGCATATTTCTCAAGAATCCATCGAACAAGTGCGCCAGGTCGTCCAGGATGAGCATCCCGACAACGTCTGTGTGGAATTGGATGCAGGGCGTCTTAAGGCTCTGACTGAACCCGACCGTTGGAAAAGTCTAGATCTGAAAAACGTGATCCGTCAGGGGCAACTCTCCACTCTGATTGCCAATCTTATCCTCGCTTCCTATCAAAAGCGGATGGGCCTGCAAACCGGCGTCAAACCTGGAGAAGAATTGCTCGCCGCAGTAACTAGCGCGCAGGAATTGCAGATTCCCGTCACCTTGGCAGACCGCGAAGTGAAGGTCACTCTACGGCGCGCTTGGCGGATGACCCCCTGGCGTAGACGGTTCATGCTGCTGGGAACTCTGGTGCAAAGCCTTTTTGACAGGACAGAAATTTCTGAAGAACAGCTCAAGGAAATCAAACAACGCGACACCCTGAATGCCATGATGGAGGAGTTCGGAAAAACGTTTCCAGAACTGCGCAATGTGGTCATCTCCGAGCGGGACCATTTTCTTGCCGGCCGGATTCTGAACGCCCCGGGGCAAAAAACGCTGGCTGTGGTGGGCGCGGGACATGTCCCTGGAATCACAGCCTTGGTCGAGGGCGGGCAGACTCCGAAACCCGAAGAGGAGCTGAACCATTTGCCGCCTCCCAGCCATTTTTGGAAGAGGCTTGCTTACGCCATCCCAGTGCTTTTTGTAGCCTCCATGGTATGGATCGGCTATACGAAAGGATTGGGTGCCCTGGGAGACAATCTGCTCGCGTGGGTGCTGATGACGGGAATCCCCGCAGCCGCTGGCGTTGCTCTAGCCTTTCCTCATCCATTAGTAATCCTGGTCGCGTTTGTGATGGCTCCTCTGAAGCCCTTGCGTCCCTTTATCGGTGTAGGAACGTTTACTGCGCTCACGCAGGCATGGCTAATGCCTCCTCGCGTTCATGAAATGGAAACCGTCAGTGACGATCTCAATCATTGGAAACTCTGGTGGAAAAATCGTCTTTTACGCATCATCCTCTGCTTCCTGTTCCCAGGACTGCCCACTCTATTGGGCTATGTCTTTGGTGGAATGCACATTTTCAAGAATCTCTCGTAAACTCTTGTTCATGGAATTTTTCTTTTTCGTGGGCGTTTGCTGATTTTTGTCGTCCCCTTGGGGCTGGCCGTGACCTCTTCAATTTTTGCCATGATCATCGGTTCGGGGCTTTGCTGCAGTAGCTTTTGTTAAATTCTTTGATTATGAACGGAATGTTTACCGACCGAGTGAAAAAAGTCATGCAGTATGCCCGGGAAGAATCCATGCGTCTGGGTAACGATTATGTGGGCACGGAACATCTTCTTCTAGGCCTGATCCGCGAAGGCGAGGGTGTGGCCATCGCCGTCATGAAAAATTTGGGCGTGGATCTTGAGGAATTGGCGAAGGATATCGAACGGGCGACCACCACCACGGGTGGGATGATGACCATTGGGCAAATGATTCCCTTTACACCTCGTGCTAAGCGAGTTTTGGAAGTGGCGGCCCAGGAAGCCCGGACCATGCAGCACCGCTACATCGGAACGGAGCATCTGTTGTTAGCCCTCATTAAGGATAACGAATCCGCAGCTTCTGGTGTGCTTACAAATTTGCGTTTGGATTATGAGCATACTCGAGAGGAAATCGAAAAGGTTTTGAGTGGCCCATCGGGCAGCGATGTGGGAGATCCATTGGCACGCAAAGCCTCTGGCATGGGGGGGGGGCCTCCTCTAAATCGAAAACCCCCTTCCTGGATCATTTTGGGCGCGATCTCACGGATTTGGCCCGAGAAGGCAAACTTGATCCCATTATTGGACGTGACAGCGAAATTGAACGCCTCATCCAGATCCTGTGTCGTCGAAAGAAGAACAATCCCGTCCTTATTGGGGAACCCGGCGTTGGGAAGACAGCCATCGTCGAAGGCTTGGCTCAGAAAATCATCCAGAAAAAAATTCCTGAGCTATTGGAAGAAAAACGGGTGGTTACGCTGGACATGGCGAGCGTGGTCGCCGGGACCAAGTATCGCGGGCAATTCGAGGAACGCCTCAAGGCGATGATGGCGGAACTGCAGAAAAATGAAAACGTCATTATCTTTATTGATGAGCTGCACACGATCGTCGGCGCAGGTGGCTCGGAGGGTTCTCTGGATGCATCCAATATCTTCAAGCCGGCGCTTTCCCGGGGCGAACTGCAATGTATCGGTGCCACGACCTTGGACGAATACCGCAAATACATTGAAAAGGATGGAGCCCTGGAACGTCGTTTCCAAACTATTTTGGTAAATCCGCCCAGTGCGGAGGAAACCGTGGAAATCCTGCATGGTTTGCGTGTCCGCTACGAAAATCATCACAAGGTAACCTACACCGATGCGGCCCTAAACGCTGCAGTCTACCTGACTGAACGTTATATGTCAGAACGGAGTTTGCCGGATAAAGCCATTGATATTTTGGACGAAGCAGGAGCCCGTGTGCGTCTGGCTTCCATGGCTGTTCCTCCAGAATTGCGAGACAAGGAAAAGGAACTAGAGGCCATCGTTAAGGACAAGGAAAATTCCGTGGGCATCCAGGACTACGAGGGTGCGGCTCGATTACGCGATCGGCAAGAGGCCTTAAAAGAGGAAATCAACACCCTGCGCCAGCAATGGAAAGACAGCAAGGTTAAGGAAAAGACCCTTGTCACAGAAGATGAAATTCGCGATGTGATTGCCAAGATCACGGGCATCCCTATGGCTCGACTTGCCGAAGCGGAGACCGCCAAGCTGATCAATTTGGATAAAGAAATTCAGAAACGCGTTGTTGGTCAGGAACGCGCGGTGACCGCTGTATCCAAGGCGATTCGCCGCAGTCGTGCGGGTATCCATAACAATCGTCGTCCCACCGGTTCCTTTATGTTTCTGGGCCCGACAGGGGTCGGAAAAACGGAACTCGCCAAGGTTCTCAGTTCTCTACTATTTGGCACCGAAGACGCCATGGTGCGTATCGACATGTCCGAATACATGGAAAAGCACTCCGTGTCCCGACTCATTGGAGCCCCTCCGGGTTATGTAGGCTACGACGAAGGGGGCGGACAACTGACCGAAAAAATTCGCAAGCGTCCTTATGCGGTGGTCCTTTTTGATGAAATTGAGAAGGCTCATCCAGACGTCTTCAACATCCTCCTGCAAATTCTGGATGATGGACAATTGACCGATAATTACGGTCGGAAGGTCAATTTCAAGAACGCCATCATCATCATGACCTCTAATGTTGGCGCGCGCGAGGTTCGCCACTCCGGCGGCATGGGCTTCACCAAATCGACAGAGAATGACGATTACGAACGCATGGCGAATTCTATTAAGGAGGAGTTAAAGCGGGCCTTTTCTCCAGAATTCCTGAACCGTGTGGATGAACAGATCATCTTCCGGCCTCTGGATAAAGTGGATCTGGTGAGCATTGTGGACATTCTCGTCAGCGATTTGCAAAAGCGTTTGGATGACAAGGGTGTTACACTTGAACTCGACCAATCCGCCAAGGAGTTCATTGTCGATAATGGGTTCGACCCGGCATTGGGGGCGCGTCCTCTGCGTCGTGCTTTACAGCGTCTGGTAGAGGATCCTCTTGCCGAAGGCCTGCTGTTGGGCGATTTGCATGAAAACGCAACCATCCAGGTGAGCAAGGGCGAACAAGACCTAACGCTCCATTCTGTGGAACCGGAGCCGGTTATAAACCCTGAGAGCTGATGTATTTGGGATGATTTATCGGTGACGGATGAACCCGAGTCCAAGCCTCAAAGAGGCGAAAGGATGAGTTAAAACCGTTTTTGGGAGACTCTGTCCCTGTTCCGCCCAATGTTTGAAGAGGGTGTAGAATTCAATCTGGCCCGTACGGTCCATGTCTAGAATCCACTCCCGAACTTTGAGTTGGAAGGCATGACCTTTTCCGATGCGCTCCCAAACATAGCGGTCATAACGTTTCAGAAATTCCTTGGAAAGATCCCCGGCGCGGAAGGCTTCATCGATGGCATGAGCCGCCAGCCAGCCCCCACGCATCCCAGCGGCAATCCCTCCTCCCGTCATG
>DATIQS010000434.1:0-3536 GCA_035470605.1 Fibrobacteraceae bacterium | reverse complement strand
AGCCGTTTAGTGGGGTGCAGTTCTCTATGAGAAGGCTACTTGGAGTAGGTTGATGACAGATGGGTCTGTTTTGACACAAGGGTGCGCAATTGTAGCCGACTTGAAAGCTCTGAAAATCAAATGCAAATAAAATTTCATTCTGCGTTTCTCTGGGAAGGCGCTCTGCTTTGGCTTTTGCGCTATCACTGGAGAAATGAAGATTCGCCAAGTAAATAAAGGCCAGGGCGGAGTCCAGTTGTTCTTCTTTTGTCGAGTCAGAAGCGTCTCGACCTTGAAGGGACAGTGTATCCGTATGGAAGACCAGAGAGGCCGTCCCATTCGCGACAAGAACCACGTCGCCCTGCAATCTCATAAGCACAGCAATCATTTTCCTCATGGCTGACTCCTAAAAACGGTTATAACAATGCAACACGGGCAAGGATTTCGACGAACGAGCCGGTAATGCCTGTCCTTTGACCGACCATCCCTGGGCACAAAGCCCTTCTGCTTTTGGTGGAGAAACAACGATATGAGATTGAATACCCAGTGAGATCGACTCGGATTCAAAAATTCCACCCGCACTGAATCCTGTCGATTTCCCATCAGAAGCCCAGTGTCCGACAGTAGAGGCAGAGAATAGAGGACAAAGGAACTGATCTGAACGCAACAAAGCAGCGCCAGGCCCTGTCACCTGAAGGGCCCCACCCCAAACTCCGATCCCGGTAAGGAATACGCATCGGCACAAAAAGCGAATTCGTTCCATAAGCACCTCGTCCTCCCCTTTGAATTCTGGGGATATTTCTATAGACGTCGGAAGCACCTAAAAAGAACCTATTCAGAAAAAAAAGCAGTCCCAGAGAAAAGTCTCGCTGCTAGACGACGATTCTATTTTTATCTAGCCTTGTCTGTTGGGCTTGGCCCCCAAATCCCATCACCGAGGTCATCATGGCAGACGAAGCAGAAATCCACTACCAAGGAAAGTCCTGGAAATTTCCCGTGTATACAGGGACGGAAAATGAGCGAGCCATCGACATCTCCACCTTGCGTTCCAAATCCGGTCTGATCACACTGGACAACGGATACCAAAACACCGGAGCCACCACCTCCGCCATCACCTATATCGATGGAGAAAAAGGGATTCTGCGTTATCGCGGATATCCCATTGAGGACTTGGCGGAACACGCCACATTTCCCGAAACAGCCTATCTTCTGATTTATGGCGAGCTGCCTACGGCAGAGCAACTGGCCAGATTCCGCAGAGCTCTTACAGAAAATGCGTTGATCCATGAGGACATGTTGCACTTTTTTGTTGGAATGCCCTCCACGGCGCATCCCATGGGAATTCTTTCCTCCATGGTTAACGCTCTAGCGCTCTACTACCCAAATTTCTATGTCGAAGACATGGACTCCAGTAGTTTCGACCTAATGGCAGCCCGTCTCATCTCGAAAGTGCGCACCATCGCGGCCTTCTCTTATAAGAAATCCATCGGAGAGCCGTTCGTATACCCCGATGCCCAAAAGCCCTATTGTGCGAACTTTCTGAACATGATGTTCCATAGTCATGCGAAGCCCTACGTGGAGGATGATCTATTCATTGCCGCGCTCAATGCTTTGCTGATCGTCCATGCGGACCATGAGCAGAACTGCTCCACATCGACCGTGCGGCTGGTCGGTTCTTCCAAGGCGAATCTTTATGCAAGCGTCTGCGCTGGTGTTTGCGCCCTTTGGGGCCCTCTGCATGGCGGCGCTAACCAAAAAGCCATTGAAACCCTAATGGAGATCCACGCGTCCGGTATGCCTGTACATCGCATCATGGAACGAGCTAAAGACAAAAATGACCCTTTCAAACTTTCTGGATTCGGACACCGCATTTATAAATCCTATGATCCTCGCGCCAAGGTGCTAAAAAACCTGGTGGAACGGGTTTTTGCCACCCGAAACATTCAGGATCCTCTGCTGGACATCGCTTACGAACTCGAGCAACGCGCCCTCAAAGACGACTATTTTCTCGAGCGCAAGCTCTATCCAAATGTGGATTTCTATTCCGGCATTCTCTATCGCGCGATGGGCATTCCTGTAAACATGTTTACTGTAATGTTTGCCATTGGCCGGCTGCCCGGATGGATCGCTCACTGGAAGGAAATGCATGATGACGAAGCGAACTTCAAAATTGGGCGACCCCGTCAAATCTACATCGGCCCCACGCTTCGTAAATTCATACCACTCAAAGAACGCTGCTGCATCGCCGTCGGTAAATAGAAAAGCTCTCGAACGCACTCCCGAAAAGAAGGGGTAGAGGCTATTTTTTCAATAATGCGTCCTATTTGGATCCTCGGTGTAATTTTGGGACTTTTGGCTCCAAATCTGGTAGCCTCGCCGGTCCCCGCACGTTTTATCCTGCCCGACGGACAGGAGCAGCTGGGGATGTTCCTAAAACTTCAGGCAGACACGGTCTTCTATACCTTGGGAGAAGGAGACAGCCTTCAGCAGTTTGCTGTTTTCAAGTTTGATTTGAAGAAGGTCCAGCTTACAGAAAACGATTCCCTGGTGGACTTGAATTTGAACAATTTTGAAGTTACCACAAAAGCCTCTGTAGATACACTATCCAATGACACAACGCCAACGCTGGCCAAAGGGGATGCCTCCTTAATCGTCAATTCTTTCCCTCAGAATTCTCGCGTTTATATCGACAACATCCTGATGGATGGGATTACTCCTCTCGTTGTTCCCAATCTACAGGCAACGAAGCACACGGTGATGGTGCGCCAATACCTGAAAGGAGTGGATTGGTGGGGCTCCGCCGAGGTCGAAATCAAAGCAAAGGACACGACTCGAGTAGTGATCAAACTTCTTAAACCGCACACCCAGCTCAAAGTCCAAACGGTTCCCTCCGGCGCGGAATTTTATCTCGATGGGGAGCCCTCTATTTCGCAGATGCCCACCACCCTATCCGACACCACACTGATGGATGTCACACCGGGTCCCGACCGAACCATTCGCTTTTTCAAGGTGGGTTACTATGACACCTCGGTAACCCTCTCCGTGGATGCCTTCATGCCGAATTTGATTGGCATGGACCTTAAACGCGTCACCGATGATCTACCCCTGTTGGGAAAGCAAGTAGACTTTGTCCAACACCGCAAGCGGAAATGGATCGGTCGAGGTTTTCTGTGGAGTTCCATTGCCCCATTAGTGACCAGCGGCGTGATGCTGGTTCTCGCCGATCGAGACTGGAACAAAGCCACAGACTATAAATCCTCCTATGAGGACGCAGCGTTTGAATCTTCCGAGACGGACCGGTTCGTATCCCGGAACAGCGAATTGAACGATTCCGGCGACCTGAAAGCAAAAATCGCCGCAGGGTTCGGGGCCGGAGCCCTGTTGCTGGCGACAGTGGGCATCGTTCTCCAATTTTAAGTCGGAGGCTTGTTCATGTTCAGAAAATTGGGCATCGCATGGGGACTATCCTTATTGGTTGGACTGACTGGCTGTTCTCGCGAAAAAAGCATCTCCGAAAATGCCTTATTGAAAGAGCGTCCCGAAATTTTCATCCTCCG
>DATIQS010000433.1:0-5767 GCA_035470605.1 Fibrobacteraceae bacterium | reverse complement strand
ATACAAGAAAGCGGGTTCGGAACTTGAGGGCATGACGCCGGATTCGGTTCTTGATGAGGTCCTTTCCCTATGTAAAGAGAAGTATACTCGGCTGGAGTCGTTGATCCCTGAGGCGGATTTCCGCAATCTGGAACGCCGTGTCCTTTTATTTACTATTGATCAGCATTGGCGCGACCATCTTTTGTCCATGGATTATCTGCGCGAAGCCATTCGTTTCCACGGTTATGCTCAGAAAGATCCTTTAATGGTTTATAAGAAAGAAGGTTTCGATCTTTTTGAAAAGTGCATGGAAAGCATCGCTGGGTTGGTGACAACCCGAATGCTTAACATTTCGATTCAGACGGGCAATCCGGCACAAGCTCCAGTCCCCCAATCGCAACGGCCTCGCCAGATGGTGGAAAATACGGCTGAAATTAAATCTGGAGCCACCCAGTCTCCAGCCGCCACGCATCCTGCCCCGGCGACGAATTTGCCTGGGACGGCTCCTCAATCACAGCAACGCAAGGCTCCGGCGCCCAAAGTCCCAGTTCGTACAGGTCCCAAGCCTGGTCGTAATGATCCTTGTTGGTGTGGCTCTGGGTTGAAATACAAGAAATGTCACGGTAAGGATGAGGATTAACCTTGGCAAAACACGGCGCATTTTTTTGTTTGGAAGGCATGGATGGTTCGGGTAAATCCACCCAAATGAACCTGCTGTCTGAAGAATTAGGGCGCCGCGGGATTCCCGTCGTGCGAATTCGGGAACCCGGAGGAACGGAGATCTCTGAAAAAATCCGTAATTTGATTCTGTCTCCCATTCATGGAAAAATGGCTCCTCTTACGGAGTTACTCCTGTATAACGCTGCCCGAGCCCAGCTACTGCATGAGGTTGTTGTCCCTGCTCTTGACGCGGGAAAAATTGTGCTGGCAGATCGCTTCGCCTGGTCCACCATCGCCTATCAGGGATATGGGCGACAGTTGGATTTCAGTACGATTCAAAGCCTTTGTGATATCGCTGTAGGTGAAACTTGGCCCGATCATACGTTTGTCTTGGATATTCCTGTGGAGGTCTTCCGCACCAGAAGAGCCAATGACGGACGTGAGGTGGATCGGATTGAACAAGAAGAAACGGCTTTTTTTGCCCGGGTGCGTTCGGGCTATCAGACTATTGCGGAGCGTGCTCCAGAACGGGTCACACTGTTGGATGGGACCCGTAGCCCCATGGTCATTCAAAAGGATATTGCGGACAAGGTGTTCGCCTTGTTGGACTCTCATTCCTAAATCCACGGAATCTTATGCGAAAAACATTTCAATTCCCATTTCATCCTTGGTTCCTGATTCTGCTGGTAACGGCGTGTTGGGGCCCTTATGCCGATGCTAAAGCCACTGGAGATTTCTACGAAGAAATTTCTCGTTTCAATAAGGTCCTTTCCGAAATTAATCGGAAGTACGTGGAAGATGTTGATCCAGCGGAGTTGACCGATGCGGCCATTGATGGCATTCGAAACATCCTCGACCCTCATACCATGGTATTTAGCCCAAAGGATTACGATGACCTCAAAGTGAGTACCGATGGGGAGTTCGGAGGCATTGGCATCACCATTGCCATGCGTGACGGCGCCTTAACGGTGATTTCCCCCTTACAGGGAACACCCGCTTTTAACCTGGGCCTTCAGGCCGGGGATCGGATCATCAAGATTGAAGGCAAATCCACCCAGAATATGGAACTCGATAAGGCGGTGGACAAATTACGCGGAAAGGTGGGGACAGATGTCACCATCACCATTGCGAGAGAAGGGACCCCAGAACCCATCGATTTTACCATCACTCGGGCTCGTATTATTTTGCATGCGGTTCCTTACGCAGGAATTTTGGATGGGGATGTCGGCTATGTCAAACTTGCTCAATTTTCTCAGAAAACGGGCCCGGAACTCGAAGCTGCGATCAATGATCTCAAGGCAAAGGGCATGAAAAAGCTGGTGCTAGACCTCCGTTACAATCCGGGTGGTTTGCTGAATCAGGCGATTGAGGTGGCGGAGTTGTTCCTCAAGGAAGGCAATGTCATCGTTTCCACACGCGGTCGTACACAGAAAACAGAGAGTGTGGCCAGCAAGAATGGAATCCTTGGTGCGGAATACCCTATGGTGGTCCTTGTGAACGAAGGGTCGGCTTCCGCTTCTGAGATCGTCGCGGGAGCGATTCAGGATTGGGATCGCGGTGTTATTTTGGGGAAGACGAGTTTTGGTAAGGGTTCGGTGCAAACCATTTTCCCATTGGATAATGATGGTCACGCGTTGAAATTGACCACGGCATTTTATTATCTCCCCATGGGACGGTGCATCAACAAGCCGGAGAATGGCATTAAGGGCCTTCTTTTGCGTCGGGAAGAAGCGGAAAGTGATGACGACGCTGAGGAGGCTTCGGATGATACCACAGTTACAGATACAGCGGCGAAGGATACGCAAACCTATTACACCGCGGGTGGCCGAAAGGTCTTTGGCGGTGGTGGCATCACTCCCGATGTGAGTGTGGACATGAAATCCTTGCCCTGGATTATCCAGGTGCAGGAACGTATGAATCTCTTTTTCAAGTTCGCGGTCAAATACAGAACGGTGTTGGAAAAATCGAATACACCAGTGGATTCCAATTGGAAGGTCCCGGATAGTGTGTTTGTTGCTTTCCGTGATTTCTGTCTCAAAGACACCAATTTTGCCAAAGTGAAGACCAACGCTCAGGCAACGGCGGATATTGTGGAAGAGGTGTTGCTGCGGGAACAGAAATTTTTGGGCGATAGTTCCAAGACGGTTTCTGATACAGGAGTCAATGCGAGTCTGACCTCTTTACGGACAAGTTTACAGAAGAACCGCGATGCCCAGTTCGATGCCTCTAAAGCGTATATTCTGGACGCCATCAAACGCGAATTATTAAGTGCCTACTATGGGGAAGAGGCGCGCATAGCCTTTATGCTCAAGTCTGATTCTCAGGCATTGGAGGCCGTCAAAATTTTGAAAGACCAGGCTCGGTATAAAAAGCTTCTCTCTCCACAACCAAAGACCAAGACCGATTCTTCGAAGACGGATAAGAAGGCAAATAAACCAGTAAAGAAGTGAGGTTTCCATGCAAGTGTTTAAACTGTCTTTCCTTCTCCTGGTGTTTGCTCTGTTTCTCGTAGCTTGTGATGACAGCAGTTCCAATGAGGACCTATCCAGTAGTAGTTCCTCTGCCAATTATGACGCCTGTCTGGTCAAGTTCAGTTCGGTGAATTATGCCTGTATCCAAAGTCCAGATACCAGTTTGGTGGTGACTCAGAACTTGTGCGATTCCCTCTTGGAGACTGTCGCACCTTCTTTTTCGGATTTGAGTGTTTCTGCTATGGAAGGGTGCCCTGCGGATTCCGTGGTGACTAGCTGCTACTATAGTGACAGCACCTATGGCCTCCTGAATGCCTATACGTATATGGAAGGCTTGGACGCCGTTCTTTGCAACATCGCTGACTGATCTTTCATGAAAGCTCTGTTCGTCTGCTTGGGAAACATCTGCCGTTCTCCTGCAGCGGAGGGGGTCGCTCGGGTTCTTGCGCAAGGACTTCCCGAGTGGGAGTCCTTGGACTCCGCGGGAATTGGTGGATGGCATACAGGGGATCCTCCTCACACGATGATGCGACAAGTGGCCCGGAATGCTGGTTTCCCCATTGATGATTTGCGTGCACGTCAAGTTTGTGCGCATGATTTTTCCAGTTTCGATTGGATCCTTGCTATGGATCAACAGAATCTGGAAGAGTTGCTGCATTTGCAGGAACGATACGGTGGACGGGCGCAGATTCGGCTTCTGTTTGAAAATGGACAAGAGGTTCCTGATCCTTATTATGGTGGCCTCAAGGAATTTCAGACGAGTTTCAGTCTGATCCAGGATGGGGTTGAACGGTTCCTTCGTGAGTCCTGAAAATGGATGTTTTTATCTTTTGTGGGTTGCTTGGGGGCTTTGTGGAGCAGCTTGTGGTTTTTGATGTGAGGAGAAAATGAATCTAAAGAATGAATTTCGTCTTTTTGACTTGGTTCTTTTGATGGGAGTGCAGGCGAGTTTGGCGGCCTCTTCTTCCTGGACCGGAACGACGGCGACGAGCGTCGCTGGTGGAGCCGGAACCGAGACTAACCCCTATCAAATCGCGACCCCGGAACAACTAAAGCTCATGGCCTACGCTGTCGAAACCGATTCTTCTGCGGATGGCTACTACGAGTTGGTGGATGACATTGTCTGGAACAGCGGTGATGCCTCCACGTGGTCCAGTACGCCTCCCACATACACCTGGCAAGCGATGGGCACGGATTCCATGCCCGCACAGATCACCTTACTCGGCAACGGGTACTCGATTAGCGGGATTTACATCGACACGGCAGCATGTACGCAGGGGCTATTCGGTCTGCTTTCCGGCAAGGTGAGCCATCTGACTTTGACGAACTCCTATATCCATGGAGCGAATGATGTCGGTGGCATCGCTGGGGCTATCTATAGGGGAGACACTGCGGGCTCCATCGATTCCTGTACCAATGCCGCGATTGTGGTGGGGGACTCCGCGGTAGGTGGTATCGTCGGCTATCTCTATAATGGACAATCTCTGGTGTATGGCAATGTCAATACCGGTGCCGTGACTGGCTCTTATTCCGTAGGTGGAATCGTGGGGGAACTGATCACCTTTTATGGCGAGGGCGGCTTGCATCGTTGTCATAATTCAGGTGCGGTTTCTGGAATAAAATACGTGGGTGGGGTTGTCGGATATCGTTCCGTTGATGTGGCTGGACATGCGGCTTTGCAATTCTGCTACAACACGGGCGCGGTCAGTGGCACCACCTATGTGGGCGGTATTGCGGGCTCTTCCCATCTGGACCGGGAGAGCTCGAGCTATTCGGGAGACAGTAATCATGTGATGACCAATGTGTATAATCGGGGCGCGGTAAGCGGAAGCACCTATGTAGGCGGCATTGCCGGGTATTATGGAGACGATTGGCGGGCGGATCCCGTGCTCCGTTATGCATACAACAGTGGAACCGTGATGGGAACCAGCTCGGTGGGCGGCCTTGCGGGCTCGCTGGCCGCAGAGTCAGAGGGCGTTTACAACTTTGGACTCGTGACGGAGGGGGATTCCACTGTGGCGACGGCGGCTTCGGATTCTCTGATTGCCGTGTTGCAGGATTCCCTGGGCCCGGATTTTCTCCCCGATACGGTTGCCCCATTGATCAATGATGGCTATCCAGTGCTTGCGGTCTATTATCCCGCCAGCCTCTATAACGAAGGCTCTGGCAGTTTGAGCGATCCATTCCTCATTCAGACCCGGGACGATCTGATTCGGTTAAGACAACACGCGGCCTCGGTGGCTTCCGAAATAGGAGAGGCTTATTATCTGCAAACTGCGGATATCGATTTGGACTCCACCCAAACCTGGACGCCGATCCCTTCTTTCAGCGGCAACTACAACGGCAGGGGACATCAGATCACCGGCCTGCGCATTGAAAATGGAGATAGCATCGGTTTGTTCGCCAAAGTCAGCGGAACGGTTTCCAATCTGATCATCTCGGACGCTTCTGTTTCGGGCGGCGATTATGTAGGCATTGTGGCGGGCTATTCCACGGGCACGTTGATCGGGTGTCAGGTGAGCGGTTCCGTTCAGGGCTCTGAGAATGTGGGCGGCTTGGCTGGCTATGGAAAAGATTTCACCGCTTGCACAAATGACGCCTCTGTGAAGGGAGAACTCTATGTCGGCGGCATCGTGGGACGAGACGTGCTCTATGGG
>DATIQS010000432.1:0-9041 GCA_035470605.1 Fibrobacteraceae bacterium | reverse complement strand
ATAGCGCTTCGCCATGGGATAGAATCCTCCCAAGATGCCCGCCAGCACATCAAAGGGGCTGTAGCCCCACTCACTAAAGCCATCCTTGATATCCACCCCCACCATCGTGACCGAAGCCATGGTTCCCGCGAGGAGATAGGCGTTCCGTTCTTTCATCCCACTCCAACGGAAGCCATCAAAAAAGCCCTCTCCCAGTAACACCCCTGAAAAGAAATGTCCGGCTTTATCAATATTTTTCGCGTAGTCGAAATCGTTTTTTATATGGAAATCAGTTCCATTCCCATCCCACCAGCCGTCCTTGAACATGACGTAATAAGAACCGATGTAGGAGGACAGAGACAAACTGGCCACCACCGCTAACCGACCGGGATGGAACGTGCTATCCACCTTCACACTGTCTGGAGGAGCCAGCGTCAGACTATCCCCAGGCGTACAGACAGTTTCTTTCCAGAAAGACAATAAGAAAAGAATCAGAATCCAAGGACGAAAGGCAGCCATAAAGTAAGCGCGAATGTAGCAAACTCAGGCGAATTTCACCTGATTCCGGCCACCTTCCTTCGCGTCGTACAAAGCGGAATCGGCACGACCGAGCAGCGCTTCCAGGCTTTCCCCTGCCTGAAGATTTGCTACACCAATACTAGCGGACACAGGATTTACAGAAGGATAGCGGTGCTCTGCAATGGCCTTGCGCAATTTTTCCGCAACCTGTAGTGCCTGTTCCCCAGCGGTATTCGGTAAAAGGACCAAAAACTCCTCCCCACCCCAACGCCCAGGAATGTCCATAGCGCGAACGTGACGGCGCAGCACCTTGGCCACCTCAATGAGGACCTGATCCCCCATGTGATGTCCTTCGCGATCATTGATTTGCTTGAAAAAATCTAAATCCAGCAACAAGAGCGACAATGGAGTTCCGTAACGCGAAGAACGTGCCGTCTCCGATTCGCCCCGTTGTTCTAATTGCCTGCGGTTTGCAAGTTCCGTAAGCTTATCCGTCGTTGCCCAGCGTTCCAGTTCGCGTAACGTCCGAATCAATTCCTGACGAGACACCTCTGACTCCTGGCGAGCCTTTTCCAAAGAGGCTTCCATGGTGATACGCTCTTGGATTTGTCGGCGCAACCGATGAATTTTCACTAAGGCCAGCAAAAGCAGAAGCAAACCCAAAAGCAAAACCAGCAACAAAACCAGTGAAGGGGTCGTTTTGGTTTGTGAGTCTGGATTTGTATAAAGAAAGCCCTCCAAATTAAAGCCTGGATGGAGCAGACCGACTTCCCCATACACCTCCGAAATGTGCTGCCACCGACCGCAAAACATGTAGCCGATCGGCACTAAGGGAGGCGCAACCATAGGCTGGGTCGCATTCGCCTCAAAAGCCAAATGGGTGCTATCGTGCCGATTCCCATATTTGAATAAAATCAAACGGATGATTTCCTGAGGGTGCGCCAACGCATATTCCCAACCCTTCAAACTCGCGCTTCGAAACGCTTTTACCTGTGACGGATGCCGACGGATCATGGACTCTGTGGTAAACAGATTATCCCCATAAAAATCAATTCCTGCGGAAGCTGGAGAGAAAACCGAATAGGGAATTTTGGCTTGACGTAGGGCATAGGGTTCATCGGTCAGACGCGCGCTTATGGCGACGACTTTTCCAGAAAGAATTTCTTTTACTCCATCGGAATATGTCTGCCTCTGGAGCGAGGTCATCTCGACTCGTTCTCGTAACAGATAGGCAGCAACGTCCCCCATGGCATCCTCAAACATGACCGATTTCCCCTCAAGATCATGGATATTTTGGATGTTGGCATCCTGTCGCGCCAAGATGATGTCTGGGGAATGCTGAAAAATCACGGCAAGGACAACCACCGGCAGTCCCGCATCCCGATCCAATAAGAGACGACTATCGGAAACCCCGAACTCTGCTCGGCCTTGCACCAAATCTTCTGCTGGATTTTCCCCTGGAGACGCCTCCTGGATTCGAACCTCGAAACCTGCCTGATGGTAGTAACCCTTCTCCAGTGCGGCGTAATAACCCGCAAATCGAAATTGATGCTGCCAGTTCAGTTGCAGTCGAAACGTATCCTGGGGGGAGGCAGCCTGTCCCCAGCCAAACAGGGTTCCAATGAGCACGCAATTCCAGTAAATCCACCTCATGTTTGAATTTTAACAAAAGGGACAACGCTTTTTTAGTCTGTCGATAACGTCTATCCTTCATTCCCCAAGACAGAATCGCACTCCTTTTTATAAATTGCCTCCGGCCCCACACCAGGAGTGGTGCATTGGAGTACAAATGTTAAAGCCCGAAGAGAAAGTTTTGATCCGTACCGCGCTAATGGAATACCGAACCCTGCTGTTCAAGGTATTCAAGGGAACCACAGAGGAAAAGGCCAGGATAGCCAAGGTCAATAAACTCCTTCAAGCCTGGAAGGTCTAAACCTATTTCCGGCCGGAGGACCCTTTTGCGGTGGCTGCTCTCCTGTCTCCTCCTCTTCCTCCCTTTGGAGGCAGAGGATTACTGCTCTTCCATGCAGGCCTGGCTCGCTCGCATGGAAAACGAAAAACACGTCGTTGAATTTCAGGAAGAACCAGGACTGGTGTTTGATCTGCGATACGCTCAAACCGGAAACTTCACCGGAGAAAGTCTCTATTGTGGAGAGACGCGAGTCTTTCTGCAAGAATCAGCAGCAGCCAAGTTACGCAATGCCATTCACCTTCTTCAACAGGAGCACCCTGGTTATAGCCTGGTCATCTGGGATGCAACCCGCCCGCGCTTCGCACAAGAAGCCATGCGTCGCCATGTGCAAGGTACCCCTTATCTGAAATTTGTCTCTGATCCAAAGCGAGGTTCCCTGCATAGTTTTGGGATGGCCGTGGATGTCAGTCTACAGGATCCTGACGGAAAACTTCTGGATATGGGCACGGATTTTGACAGCTTTTCCACAAAAGCATCCGCCAAACGCGCCAATGAGGAGCGCATGGTCAAACAAGGACAACTCTCTCGTCAGCAGGTCAACAACCGTCACTTATTGCGCGACCTGATGCTTCGGGCTGGATTCATCCAACTGGGTTCAGAGTGGTGGCACTACAATGCGGCGAGGACCCAATGGGTACGAACCCATATGCGTATGCTGGGTGAACCCCGTCGAGAACGCATATCCAAAACGAATTAGGAGTCGCTCTCCGGCCTCACCACAGAACTCAATGCTCTGGCTATCTTTGAATGATGCGCCCCTACTTGATTTTTGATCTGGATGGGACTCTGTTCGACACGAGTCTTGATCTAGCCCGATCCGTCAATTTTGCCCTTGCCCACGCAGGCCTCCCCTGTCACGAGATTCCCACGATCATCTCTTTCCTCGGAAATGGCTCTCTTAATCTGGTCCGCCGCAGCCTTCAGGGAATGAACGACGAGAGCCTCCAATGCATTCACAGGGACTTTCTGGAACATTATCGCGAAAATTGTACCATTGACATCCAACCCTATCCGGGGGTGCTGGAATTTTTGGAAAAACCAGGTCGAATTTCTTTGTTAACCAACAAACCTCAGGTTGCCACCCTAAAAATTCTGAAGCATTTCGGTTTGCAGAACCGTTTTGAACAGGTTCTTTGTGGCGACACAACGCCTGAACGGAAACCCGATCCACAGGGGCTCCTCCAGATTCTCTCTAAGGCTCAAGTTTCCCCAAAAAATGCACGAATGGTGGGGGATGATCTGCCAGACCTAGGATGCGCTCGCGCTGCCGGGACCTCTTGCACCCTTCTACTCAGTGGATTCGGAAAATCGACCGAACTATTGGCGCAACATCCAGAGGGGTGCGTGGGGTCTTTTGCCGAGTTTGTTAGATTATTGGACGCATGATTCCCCGTTATTACTTGGCAACCTATGGATGCCAGATGAATGAATATGACTCGCATCTGGTCGCGACTATGCTGGAAGAGCGTGGCTTTGAGGAGGCGCATCAAGCGGCCGACGCAGACCTCGTGGTGGTAAACACCTGTTCCATCCGAGAGAAGGCCGAAGAAAATATCCAGATGCGCATACAAGCCCTACGCCCCCTCAAGGAGGCTCGTCCCGGAATGCGGATCGCCGTTATTGGGTGCATGGCAGAAAACCTGGGCGAAAAAATCCGGGAAACACTCCACCACGTGGACCTCGTGGTTGGTCCGGACCACTACCGGGAGCTCGTGGAGCTCGTATCCAAGCCTTCTGCCCCCCAGAACGCAACGCTCGTCGGATTCCTTCCTCAGGAGCAATACGAGGGCTGGTTTGCGAAAAGCATCACTCCATTCTCCACCCATATTGCCATCCAGAAAGGTTGCAACAAGCGATGCTCCTACTGCATCGTCCCCTTCACCCGTGGCCAAGAAAAATATCGGCCCGTGGATCAAATCCTTGCCGAAGCACGCCATGCCGTGGACCAGGGTGTCAAGGAAATCACTCTGCTTGGGCAGACCGTGAACGCCTACCGCAGCGAATCGGAATCCTTCGTCACACTCCTGGATAAAGTCTCCCAAATCAACGGACTTGAGCGTCTACGATTCCTTTCGCCACACCCGCGCCATTACACGCAAGAACTCATCGACCAGCTAGCCCACAATCCGAAGATCTGCCGTCATGTGCACCTTCCCCTTCAATCCGGTTCCGATGTCATGCTAAAATCGATGCGCAGGCAATATGATCTGGAGGATTTTCTCTCTATCGTGGAGCGATTGCGTGCCATTGATCCGCTCTATGGAATCAGCACGGACATCATTGTTGGTTTTGTAGGAGAAACGGTGGATGATTTTCAGCAGACACTAAAAGCCTTGCAAATCTGCCAATTCGACAGTGCGTTTCTTTTCCGCTACTCGCCTCGCAAGGGTACCGAATCCAGCGCTTGGAAAGAAACCCTGACCGAGATGGAAAAGGGAGAGCGCCTACAGGAAGCCATCGATTTGCAAAATGGAATTACCCTGGCGCGAAACCGTTTAATGCTAGGTCGTACGGAGACCATCCTCGTGGAAGGTCCGTCACGCCGGGATCCATTGGAATTCATCGGAAAAACAAGTTCCTTTAAAAAAGTGGTACTGGTCTCCCCAAAAACATTGCAACCAGGCGACCTCGTCGAAGCCCTTCTCAACGATCTTCGAGGCTGGACGCTACGCGGAGAACCCCTTCACTCAAGGAGTCTTTCATGAAAATCCACTTCCTTCCATTGCTCTTTCTTGGGGTATCGGCCCTTTTTGCCGAAAATTTGCCCCCTTTGCCCCCCGTTCCTGCGCCGGAAAGTGCGTTTTCCGCAGACACTCCCTCCTCTGCTTCTGGGCAAATTCAGCATCCCAGGGCGCCATCGAATTGCGCCGCCGCCAAAACACTACGCACCAAAGCGGATTCTCTCTTTGCTTTGGGAGATTGGGCTCGTGCGGCTGTTTTTTATGAACAAATTTGCGATTGTGGAGGCAATGCTGCTCGTCGTTCCTGCTTACTTCAATGGGCTCGATCGATTGCGCAGGATTCCACACGCATCACAGAAGCCCTACAGACTCTGGACAGTCTCTCTATCCTTGTGGAGCCAGAAGATCCAGAATTCGGCGAGCTTATGCTTGCACAAATCCCCCTTTACCTAGGGCAACATGAACCAGAACGAGCCCTAAAAGCTTGGCATATGGCCAGGCAAGTTGCCATGGAAGGACAAGAAGAAAACCTCAAGGCCTTATGCACACAAATTATAAGCCAACAAAAAGACCCTTCACTTACTAATGATTGCAGTCGTTTACCCGCCTTAGCCAAACCTCTCGCCCAGGCCTTGACCAGCTCGACGATCGGTCCCTCTTCTTCAGCCACCACTTCGGCGCCGCTCTCGGGAGGATGGGTACTCCAGTTCGGCGCCTTTTCCAACAAAGACAATGCGGAGCTTCTCAGCAAAAATCTCCTCAGCAGAAAGGTCCCTACACGTATGGTCACTCGTAACACCTCGGAAAAGGTCCTCTGGCTAGTGCAGACCGAACCCTTTGCGGACAAAAAATCTGCATTGGATTATGGAGCACGAACCATTCAACCCCTGGGTCTTGAATTCCAGGCACTCCCCGCACAATAACCTCTGGGATTTTTCATCTTTTTGCTATATTCTGCACAGCCTTTCAGGCTCCACTCTCCGCCGGAGTGGTGAAATTGGTAGACGCGCCGGACTCAAAATCCGGTAAGGGCAACCTTGTGGGGGTTCGATTCCCCCCTCCGGCATAAACCTTGCGAGGAACAAATGTCCAAATGGATACCGAATCTGTTTCTCTGTTTGGCCCTATCCACGCCATTGCTGGCATTGGATTATTCAGAGCCAGAGGACACGGTTGCCGCTACAGGCGATGAATGGGAGGGCTTCAAATACGAAGACATGGGGATTACTCAATGGGAATTCCAGCAAGTCCGTGAAGCGGGTATTTCCAAAGACAAGCTCATGAACCTGCTTGAACTCGGGATTCGTCCTTCCGAATATCTCCAAAAGCCTTGGGAAAATTTAGGGACCACGGAAGAAAAGTGGATTTCGGAGCGCAGCAAGGGAATGGAGGATAGCGACATTGATCGATCCTATCGCAACCAATCTGGTTTACAAGATCTCGCTTACTGGAGTCTCCTTGTTCCCAGTCTTTATCAGTGGAAGACCGACAAAACAACCATCGCCATCAGCATGGATGCCATTTGGGCGGTTTCTGCAGGTATTTTCGTCTATCTCTGGAACAATACACCAGAAACCAATGAAGAATACTATGCGCTTCTTCCTCTATTGGCCATGCATATTTGGTCTTTTGGTGATGCCTTTATTGATACCCGTTGGGAAAACAATCCAGACGCCAACCGTTTTTCCATGGGGGTGATTCCTCTGCCAAATGGTGGCTGGGCAGGCATGATCGGCCTGCAATTTTGATCGGCTATGTTTCTTGAAATTTTGAAAAGCAAAATTCATCGGGCGACCGTAACCGATGCCAATTTGGATTACGAAGGTTCAATCACGATAGATAGAACCCTTATGGATGCTGCGGGCATCCTTCTGCATGAAAAGGTTCAGGTTCTGGACATCCATAACGGAGCTCGCCTTGAAACCTATGTGATTGAAGGCCCTCGCGACAGTGGGATCATTTGTCTAAACGGTGCTGCAGCGCGATTAGTCATGCCAAAAGATTTAGTGATCATCATTGCCTATGCGCAGATGACTCCAGAAGAGGCGCAACAACATCATCCCACCGTAATTAAGGTGGATTTGTCCAATCGAATTCTTTCTAAAAGTCACTCAAACTAAAAAAGCTACCGAAATTGAGCGTCTTCGCGTTGCTTTTCAAAAACGTAGCGTACAATGCGTTCCTGCACGGGTTTAGAGATATCCCTAAATGAAACAGAATGCTGAAAGACATCTTCGCTATTCCCCTTCATTGCGACAACGCGAATAACCTCTCCTTCCTGGTCCGTTACAGAAAGGTCGCCTATTTGAAACGCCAGAGTCAAATGGCCCCCCACAGGAACCTGCTTGGGTAAACGCAAAGCCAAGCCTCCACCAGATAAATCGGCAATACGTCCCGTAATGGTGCCACCAGGAAGCCCCGTCACCCTGGCGGACAAATTCACATCGACACGTACCCAATTTCGAAGTTGACGCCGAGAGAGCTGACGAGTATGACGCAAGATAAGAAGTCGGTCTCGAATTTGCAAAATTTCTGTTTCTAGGTTGTATTCCGCATCGCCACCACGGGTCATGGATAGACGGACTCGCATTCCCGCATAGACATCGTTTCTTCCAAGAAATGGATGGTTTACGGTCCAAGCGACTTCGTCTACATTCTGGATCGTTGTTGACGAAGAAAGACCCTCAGTAACTTCAATCACCAAACGCATTCCTGGAGCAAATTGTCGGGTAGAGCTAAAAGGGGCCTCCACGGGCAATGGCGAGAACCCCAAACGAAAACGCAGTTCACGAAAGGCGCGCAAATCATGTTCGGGAAAATGTTCCACACCACCCGCCTCAGCATAAACCGCCTCCCTGGCCATTTCAAATACCTGCGCAGAGGTCAACAAGGAAAGCGCATTTCCTATGCGTGCCGCCTTTGCCATTTGTTCCAAGGTCTGAATTGAGGGGGCATCCAGCTTCATTTCCCTTGTCCTCGCATAAAAAGCTTCCCAACTCACCTTTGCCGAGGCGCGTTCTCTTGCTCCGGCCTTGCGAATCTCATTTAGGACCAAAAATCCGATTAAAGCCAGAGCGACTAAAGCAACGCCGAGCACCACATCAGGTTGAGCTCCATGAGCCAACGTCCGTTGAATGGAACCGAGCCAAAGCTCCTTATCTGAGGCGTGAGCCCACGAAACCAGGCCAGGAAAGATCAGAAAAAAAAATCGAAAATGTCGTGAGAAGATGTAAGGCATGAAAGAAAACCGATTTAAAAGCGATTTCACAAATTATATACTTTTTCAAAGCCGAAACATACCCCAAGAGAGCTATGAAAAAAATTCCAGTCAAAGAAATTCAGGATGGCATGGTATTAGCTCAACCCGTGACTGGAGCTGGTGGGAACATCCTTCTTGGGCCAGGGACCGTTTTAAAAACCTCCTTCGCTACACGTCTCACTAGTTGGGGGGTGGCCGCCGTCTGGATTGAAGCCGATGCCAATATTGTCTCTGAAGAGCAAAATTCTAAGGAAATTACAGAGAAGGAACGTATCGATGCCTTATTTGAAGGGCGTCTTGTAAACCCAGCCATGACGGCGATCTACCAGGCCACCTTGCAATTTCACGGATGGGACCATGCCACGCAATGAACGTTTTGAACAAATGACGCGCAATTTAGGAGAGCTGCCAACCCTACCGGTAATTATCCAGAAAATCAACGCGCTTCTTTCCAACCCACGCACCACAGCCACGGAAATCGGACAAGCGATTTCTTCGGACCAAGCAATCGCCGCAAAAATCATCCGGTTGGTGAATAGTGCCCTCTATGGCTTCCCAGGCCGCATTAGCACGATTACTCATGCAATTGTGATTCTCGGTTTTTCTACGGTTAAAAACGTTATTCTAACTA
>DATIQS010000431.1:0-1727 GCA_035470605.1 Fibrobacteraceae bacterium | reverse complement strand
CAATCTAGGTGCATGAACATTTCTACACAAGATAAGCGCATCGGAATTGCCAGGGTTATCAATAAATCTGGAAAGACTTCCCGTAGCGAGGCCGAACGTTTGGCTCGTGCTGGCCGGGTAACCCTCAATGGAATAACCGTTTATGACCCGGAGACACCAACCCGGTCCGGGGACTATATTCAGGTGGATGGAGCCCCTTTGACTCCTTTGATTCCACAAGTGTATATGCTTCACAAGCCAAGAGGTTTTGTCACTACCGCTAATGACGAACAGGGACGGGAAACGGTGTTTCAATTTTTACAAGATCCAGGAATTCCCCACCTTGGACCAATTGGTCGCCTGGACAAGGCCAGTGAAGGCCTTCTTCTTTTTACCAATGACACCACCTTGGCAAATGCTTTGCTCGATCCACAAAACGGGATTCCTAAAGTCTATCACGTTCAGATGAAAGGCCACGCGACTCCAGATATGCTCCACTCTCTGGTGATGGGGGTTGATTGCGATGGAGAACTCTTGCGAGCGGTTCGGGCAGAGGAGCTGCGACGGGGAGGCCAAAATACCTGGTTGAAAATCGAGCTGCGTGAAGGCCGAAACAGGGAAATTCGCCGTTTATTGGCGGCTTTCGGACATGAAACCCTCCGATTGATTCGTATTGCCTTCGGCGCTTTACAACTCGGGGATTTGCCTCGCGGGAAAGTACGCCTTCTTCTGCCCAGTGAAATCATAATTTTGCGAACAACAGCGGGGCTAGTAGAAAATCCCCTTGCATAAATTATCCTTTTGGGATAGTTTTTTAACTTCAAACTACTAGAGGACCAAGGATATGGCCAAGAAGGACGCAAAGAAAAAGACAAATCAAGCAGCAAAGGCCATCAAGCCTGCTGTTGCCAAGGCAAAAGCCAAGACGCCCACTCCAAAAGTGAAAGGCCCAAAATCGTCCAAGCCAATGGCGAAAAAGAAACCCCAGCCTACCCCTAAAAAGAATACAGCTGGGAAAAAGGTTTCTTCTGCTGTTGTTAAAACCGCCCCCCCAAAGGCATCACCGAAGAAGACCTCCTCATCAAAAAAGGTGTCGCCTTCGAAAACGGTTCACGCAAAGGCGTTGAAAAAAACATCCATTCATTCTCTTCCGAGCCCAGTGGCGCAAGAGCGGCATTCCACTCATTCCCAGGTTCGGATGTCTGATCGTGATTTGGAACATTTTGAAAAGCTGCTGATGGGAAAACGCTCCAAGCTTGTACATGAGTTGGAATCAATCGAGGAGGCGAACCTCTCCAGCAACCAAACGGATCAGGGTGGTGAACTGTCTGGATATACGAACCATTTGGCCGATGCGGCTTCCGACTATACGACCTTGGAAACCAATCTTGGACTTGCGGAACGGGAAGGCAAATACCTGATCAACATTGAAGAGGCCTTGGACCGTATCCGTAAAAAGACTTACGGCATCTGCAAGATATGTAAGAATCTCATTCCTAAAGCTCGATTGGAGGCCGTACCCACTGCAACAAAATGTGTCAACTGTAAGCAGGAGACCAAAAAGCGCGAAGCGGTGGAACAACAACAGGAATTGGCTCGTATGTTCGCTAAAATCTCTGCTCGAAAGCAGAGCTGATTCGTCTTAGAGCAGTTTTCCAAAGGGGGCCCAACAGGGCTCCTTTTTTGGGGGTGAAGAATACTAGATTAACCTAGATTCCGTAGTTGACTGGGTCAACTCGCTCACGATC
>DATIQS010000430.1:0-9447 GCA_035470605.1 Fibrobacteraceae bacterium | reverse complement strand
TGAATATCCAGTGAATCCTTGGACACGTCGTCTCCGATCAACTGGTACAACGAATTTCCCAGTACCGTTAGGGTATCTCCATGGAGCACAAAGGCCTGGTCATCCACTTCGCCGATGCTTTGGGAGAGAGGGGTCACCGTCCGACTGGTAAAATCTACCATGGAGACGCCCCCATCCACAAGAACCAGAGGGGAACTCCGGTCTACAGAAACGCCCACTTGCGTCACATGTCCGCCAGTACTAAGGCTATCTATAATTCGCCCCCCGAGCGAAAGGCGATAAAGTTTACCACTGGAATCAGCGACGAGAACCGTGTCATTCATAATGTCCGCGGTCACCAAACGCGCATTAAACGGTAAATTGAGTTCATGATTCGAAGTGAGAACATCAACTCCGGTAGCCACCCCAAAAACCCCGTTTTCCGTTCGGGATAAAACATAATCCCCACTCATGGCAGAAATCCAAAGTCCTTCATAGCTGCTCAAGCTTGTATCCGCCCGCCAAAGTTCTAAAGAAGAATCAACGCAACGGTAGGCAATTACCAGCGTACCGTTCTGAAACTCCATCCCCACCAGGGAATCTAGACCATCACCAGAGGCACAGGCATCCTCATTGATACTGATGCCATCTACAACCGAGTCCGTCCCAGAGGAACAGCCCAGTATCACCCCCGCAAGTGAGATCAAACTCAATACCACACAAGCCCGGAAAGGAGAATAGAAATATGTTACAGACACGGGAGACCTCTTCTTGAGACGAAAAGCTTTCCTCGTAAATCTATCCAAAATAAAATTAAGGGCACCTCTAAAAATTAGCCTCAAGGCCATTTCGAGCGAGATTGGCGCCATCCAAGTGGAAACAGGCAAAACGACTGGCTGGGCACCTCTTGCGGCTGTGCCGCTTAGTGGGGTTCTGCCTCTATGAGGAATGCATACTCCCTGTATGTGGAAGATGGGATGCCTGGATTTGATAATTCGCCAATAGGGGGTCAATGGCACCTCCCGGACACCCCCGGATTACAACCACAATCCTTGAATCCCTCTCAGTGGACCAGGATCGAAGTAGCGCCCACATCCGCTCCGCAGGGGAAAAAGCGACAACAATCCCACGTCACTCACGGTTACGGGAATCCGTTCTAGACTTCAAAATTCGGCAAGGAAAGCCCTCGAATACGGCAGTAACCAAACCAGTTTCATCTGAGGCGCTGCCGCAGAATAATCACTATTCCAATCGACGGTATCCAAAAATTTTCAACAGGTTAGCCGACGATTTGATTTGGTCTCCCTTCTCGTATTCCCCGGCACAGAACTGGTAGGTGGATACAGCCTTGACCAAACCGCGCAGAATATAAGCGCCGTTGCCGTAGACCCGACCACGGGAGTCCTTCAGCAGTCCATCCGCCTGATCCGGCTCCAAAGTGAAATAAAAAGTCGCAAAACCGTCATTATTCAAATAGTCGGAACCAATAGAATCCACCTTCACCGTGAAGTTATCCAAAAATTGGCCAATGTTATCATAAATTTCCACCGTCAACTTCAGGCTGTTATTCCAAAGAGCAACGGAATCTGGATCCGAAGGCATGGACTCACCACACAAAACCTCATCAGAGGAAACGCCCTCCTCATCCGCCCATTCTAACAAGTCCGCCAGGGTCCCTCCACGAGACTCACCCTCCGCATTCAGACCGCCCACCTGCTGGAACTTCACCTCAATCGCCAATGTGGGTCCCACATGATTATCCACAGAACTTTCATAAACAAAACCAGCATCCGATTCGGTTGGATAAATGGAACTTCCCGATTCGCCCCAAGCCAGTTCCTCCTCTTCCATGGTTGTCTGATTGACGACCGTGAAGCTGAAGGTCTCGTTATCGTTATGGTTTGGGTAATCAGAAGCCAACTCCGTCAAATCCCCCTCCGTAGGTTCCACCAGAGGGCTTGTCAAATTGATGCTGATATTATTTCCGGTCAATTCCAGGTAGACCAACACAGAATCCGTACCCACGTTGCCGGCCAAATCCATGTAGGAACGAACAATCCAGTTTTCTCCTTCCTGCAAACTCGCCAGATTCAGGGTATCCATAATCACACCGTCCACAGTCCAAACAACGTCAGCCGTATAGGTATAGAAGGTGGTATACATCTCTGGAGTTACGATCTCTACCACAGGGGCCACGGTATCCAGCATAACAGCGATGGAATCTGTGACCGTATTTCCATAAGGATCGGTGAAGGTATAATAGATTGTCGCCACTTCACCCTCAACTAATTTTCCAGATCCCGTAAAAGGAATGCTCACTGTATCCCCAGAAGAGTCCACATAGGTCACGGTCCCTGTAATTACAGTATCAGAGTTGTTCACATAAATGATCGTATCTCCTGGATCCCGCTGTTCCACCACAGTGTATTTGGGCACGGTATCTTCTGTAGGATCAGGATCATCCCATTCAATATCTGGATCCGTCGTGTTCAGTCGAACCACCAGGGTATCGACACCACAGAAATCCTTTGTGGAATCACAATATGAACGGATTACCAACGTTTCTCCATCTTGAGTGATGGTCACTATTTCCGCAGTATCCTGACCATCGTAGGTCCAGCTCATGTCGAATTCGCCGTTGTTAATCCAAATCGTATCGGGATTCGTATACACGGAATCATCCGCCGTCACAACTTGCGTAATTTCAACCTCACTGTACTCAAGCACATTTTGAATCAAAATGAGGACCTGGGTCGTGTCCGAATATTTGCTCTGGTTGGTTAAAATTAGGGTGAGAGTTTGAACCGAATCCGCCTCGTAATCAAGAACAGCCCCATCCTTCACAGTAATGATAGCCGCTCCACTACTAGTCGTGGTCACAACAAAATTCTCCGTACCCGTCCCCCCAACGATGGTCCACACCAACCCGGAACCGGAATATTCTTCAGGAAGAATCGTGTCCACCGATGTTCCTGCAGCGGTGTTTTCATAAATCAGAATCGTATCAGCGGCAGGCGCGAAAGGAGACTCTTCCTCATTCGTAACAGAAATAACGACATGAGCAGTATCACAGTGATACGTACCCGAAATCACCAGAATGACATCAAACACATGATCAGCAGCCTCGTAATCAAAAGCCGTGGAATCCTTAATCTGTAAAATCCAACCAGCAGAGGAATCATACGCCACCTGGAAAATCGAGGCATCCAACGTATCCAATAAAGTCCAGGTATATGTGGCCGTAGTGTCCTGGGCGGAATAAAGATTCTCCAGATACTCCACAGAGGTACCCGCAGGTACATTTTCCATAACAGAAACGGAGTCATCCTTGGCCACAGGCCCATCGTTATCAAGGATTGTGACGGTAATGGTATCCTTTCCATTCAGATCCACATGATCCGTCGCGCCTGCCGTCGTATCAAACACCAATATTAACTGCTCGTCCGGCTCGTCATAAATGTCACTATTGATTGCCACCACAATCGTATCGGACAAAGAGCCCGCTTCAATCACACCGGAATACACCGTTAGGGTATAATCCCCGCTGCTAACACTGGAAGCGGAAGACACAATGATCGACCAGGGGATATCCTCTACCGAGGCACCAGCCAGCACAATGGGAATTTTGATGGTCGTTTTGCCTGTATCCGGCTCCGCGACCGAATAAGAGGTCACCATGTCGTCAGCCAAGGGAGGATCATCATCATTGAGGATTCCCAAAGCATAAGAAGTCCCTACCGCCGAGGAATCAGCGTTGATCACACTATCAATCACCAAATCAAAATATTCGTCGGGTTCATAAGTCTCATCCCCATTGACCAAAATTCCATTGTAGGAGGCTACCGTATCCCCAATAGCGAAGACCACGCTATCCGAAACCCCCACATAATCCAGGCTGTCCGCGTTACCGTCTCCTGCAGCCCGACTTTGCGTATGAAAATACACGGTGACCAACAGGCCATTCTCATGGTCCAATGTGAAAGACACAGGGAAAGCCTTGCTCCCAGAGTCGCCTTCGGTGATGGTGTTGCCGCCCGAAGAGACCACACCTACGGTTGGTTTGGTGGGATAGAAAGGAATGTAGCGACCATCGTTGCCCTCGTAGTCCTGACCGATCCAAAGTTGCTTGGCAAAAACTTGGCCATACAAATAGGCCTTGGAGTAATAATTGCTATCACTATTCTGAAAACGGACCAGGGCGTCAGGCGCGATGATAGTAGCCCAAATGACATTGGATTGCTTCACGACCATCGAAGCAGTCCCACCATAATACAGCAAAATCGTTCCGCCTTCATTATCTGCCGTGTCATAAGGAACCAGGGCACTCATGTAATTGAATTGTAGGGTATCCTGTACAAAAATTTGCGTACGAGCTCCAGAAGGTTGGTAAACAAGAATCGAATCCGTGTTACCAGTCATGTAGATTGACTTGAAATAGTAGATTCCCTCGCCTAGGACAATGCGCGAGTTATACCCCATGGTCAGTGACCCATAGCTACCCGGGGGCAAATAGTATTTCGCATCCGTAGTTTTAACCGAACTGACCGTGGAATCGCAGTATGTCGGATTCCAGTAGCCATTGGCCGGTGTCGTGCAATTGTTATCCCCTACAAACAGCGTGGTCCTCGGAATCTCATGGCCCGTAGGCTCGTAGTCCGAGGGACACTCAAAATCCGTGCTCCATTTGACAGAGGTGAGGGTGTCATCCTCGATCGCGTTCAAGTTGTCACGGGAGCTCATATTTACGGTCTGGTTTCCAAACGTGTTCGATTGATAGGCGTTTGCGTAAATTTTGCTACCCACGGTAGTGAGGGTGTCCGTAAAGGTGTTGTTCGCACCGATGACAATACCCGCACCGGTTTTTGTTTTCCCGTGGATGACATTCCCGCCACCCGCTCCGTTAAGACTGATGCTGTCTGGAGTATAAATGGAACCGGCGACGATGTCCAGCACATTTATAAAACTGATTTTCCCGTTGGCAGAGACCGTCGCCTCCACAGTGTCCTTTGTGACCGCTGTGTCTGATCCAGAAATTGTGGTGTCAGAAAGAATCGCACCAATAGTGTTGTTCGAATTTCCAATAATTTGCCCTAAGCTGATCAAATCTCCCCGAATCGTGGCTCCTTGGGACAAATAGACATAGCCATCAGACCCAACTACCCCATAGGAGGACGTTTTCGCTTCATAACCAATAGAATCCCATTCCTCGCCGAACAAGCCATATTCTAGCAACGCATCAGGAATCGAGTCCGTCCCATCCGTACCATCGCCGAAATAAGCGAACACTCCAGGAGGACAACTCAAGAATACGCCACAAACCAGCGCCAATTTTTGAAGACCCTTAATCCTCATAACCCATCCTCGCCAACTCGTGGCTTGAACCACACCATCAACCCATTTTGATAACAGACCCCAATCGTCTGTTCTGTGTAGGTCCTTTTAGGAAAGATAGACAACTTGTCCAGAAGCCCCAATCTGTCCATCCCTAGAAGGCTCAAACATCTGTGAGCTCCATCACTCGGGATAGGTCTTTCGGGAGAAAGTCTACCAAAATGGAAGACCTCAATAAAAACGATAACGGGAGGATCGGTCCTTCTGGAATAATAAGCGCACCAGAGAATAAAGCCCCAAAAGGGCAACCACGCCTACCAGGAAATCACTAAAAAACATGCATTCCTCCATCCAGAACCCATTGTCCGACATGGACTTGGCTTCGGTGGACTTATTCTCCCCTTTCTTTCCAAAGAATTCAAGCAGCAGCAAACAAGCTTTGTTCTGGTCCAGGCTATTCCAGGCTGGACCGAACGAAGGCATAAACCTAGACGCGATTAGTTTTGAGGATGGGCAAAAAGGAGGCCAAAGTGCTCCAGGAATCGGTTAAGCCCATAGATCCGCCGGGAGAGAATCCCAGCAACTGAAATGGACACGGTTCAGTTGACTGGGGCGACTCACCCAAAATCTCTTGCGCCCCAAGTTTTCCCGCCTCCGCACACGCCGATGCTCCAGGCGAACCCATCCTCGACATACAATATGCCTTTCTCATAGAGGACAGCATCTCACTCCACGGCACTGCCGCAAGCGGTTGCCCAACCAGTCGTTTTGCCTGTTTCCCCTTGGATGGCGCATCAATCTCGCTCGAAAAGCCCTCGAAGTTAATTTTTAGAGGTCCCATGGAGAATCACGGGCTGCATCGCATGATCTGCCCCCAAGAAACGACCTCGCAAATCCAAAATTTGGAAAGAAAAGTTGCCCTTTGGGTGAAAAATGGAGATCACCTCCGTCGACGACAGGACCTCGATAGAAATTGAAGATTCTCCTGTAATTCCATCATCGTCCGTTGCCAAGGCACGTAATGTATATGCCCCCACAGTCAACCCCTGTAATACCGAGTCCTGATCTTGATCATTCCACTGATAAGGGCTTCCATTCTCCTGGCGAACCAATTTCCCATCTAAGTAAAGTTGTACATTGGCGACTTCCCCATCAGCATCTGTGGCGGTGACTTCAACTTCCAACGTTTCTGGAGCAAGAAAGCTGGCCCCATTTAGCGGAGTTACAAAAGTCACGACTGGCGCCTGATTCGAGGAACTTGTCGCGGAGGAACTGGAATTCTGAATGGAACTCGATGTCGCAGAGCTGGATGAAACTTGCATGGAACTATTGGCTGTAGAGCTGGAAGAAGCTGTTGTTCCTCCGGTTTCATAAGGGCCCAAATCTGGCTTTCCATCCGTATAATAAGAGGTATCATACGGCAAATCTACCGTAGGCATCACTCCCGCATCCAGCAAATCACTCGAGGAGGCGAGCTCAAACACAGACATGTCCAAATCTCCATTGGAGAAACGGTTAATAACCGGATCGGAGAGATCATTCTTAAAGTCCGATAAATCCGCCATTAACCCATTGCCATTCACACTCATTTCATCCTCTTCATCATCCCACCAAACATTACTGTTAGACACGTCCGTGCCAATCGTTTTATCCGCTTCCGAGTTGGAGGAGTCGATCCAAAATGAGATGTTGTTTGTAAAAACAGCATCCGTATTTGTGGAATTATCTCCAAATTTATAGTTTCCTTCGACATTGTCCCATGCCAAATTGTTGGTGATTTCCAACTGCCCGGGGTTGCTGTTCCAGGTGAAACCATTCTTTCCGTTCTTGTAAGCGACGGAGCGTGTCACGATATGGCGATTGGACAGATCAGAACCGCCCAATTTGAACCCATTCTTGTCCCCGTCGGCATTTTCTGTACCATCGGTAAGGGTCCCGTTATGATGGGAAATACACTGGTCGATAGTTACAGGCCCAATTGAGCCTGTCGCGGTTTTGGTATAGAGATCCCACCCATCGTCAATGTTGTGGTGAGAGACACAGCCCCGAAAGACGTTACCATAGCCGCAGGTCAATTTTGCAGCAAAACCGTCTGCATTTTCACCCCCCAGCGGAGGCGCGTCGTAGTTGTCATAAGATTCACAGTTCAACACCAGGTTGTATGAGGGCCATTCATCAATGCTAGTCAGGCTGGATGCTCGGCGGGCAATCTGGAGCCCGGTGTCATGATTGCCATGGAATACGCAGAGTTCCACGACATTATGGCTCCCGGCCAGTAACATGCCATTGTCGGCGGCATTCGCAACCTCCAGTCCCCGCAAATACCAGTAATTTCCTTCCAACTGAATTCCCCGATCATTATCCGACGTTTCCGTGCTCACCGTTTCACCACTGAAGTCCAACACGGGGGTTTCATTGTCGTAGGCGAGGAGATATTTCATGGCATCCGCAGTTCCGCAATTATCGTAAGCAATAGTCAGTTGCTCACTCAGCGAGTAGGTTCCCCCACGGACCCAAATCGTGTCACCTGCCGCAATGCTGGTGATGGCTGTGGCGATATCCATTGGATCCGCCAGAGTCCCTACGGCAGAGGAAGAACCGTCTGCGGAGACATAAATTGCCGAAGCGGAAGCCCATGACACCGCCAGCAAGGGTCCTAATGCGGCTAGACGAAACAATTTTCCAGAATGAAATGTTTTCATGCGTTCTCCTTTTTTCCCGAAATTATCGCAGAATCCAAGATTGAATCCAATCTTCCCTGAAATGACATCAGCAATATTAGACGCCTTGTTGCAGCCAGGTGAACACCCAAAAATCTATTATACGCAGATGAATAAACGTCATCCCCCGAAATTTTGGCGTACAGGGGTCCTCTTCACGATTCTTTGCCTGTTGGGCCTTGTATCTTGCATGACGGATGATGCGGCATCAGGAACGGAATCCCCCTCGTCGTCTTTCACTACGCCCCTTTCCTCAAGTAATCTCTCCTCTTCGACAAACCCGCTTTCTTCCGTTACCGATCTTTTTTCTTCGGCAATCACGTCCTCTGCCACTGATGATTTTTCCTCCTCTGTGATCACGCTCTCCTCCTCTAGCGACCTATCCTCCTCTATGATTCCAATCTCTTCCTCTGGTGGCGTTTTGTTGTCCTCTCAAGACGAGGGCCTTTCTACGACGCGTTTCTCTCTGGAAAATTCGTCTCAATCCACGGTTTCCAGCTCTTCTGTGGCGGATTCTTCCTGTCTGTTCCCCACAACAGCAGAAAGCGCCGTTGCCTCCAGCATGTATAGCCTTTGGAAAGCAGCCTATGTTCGCGACTCCACCTATGGCTCCGAAATTTTGTCACGCGTGATGTGGGATTCGGACTCCAACTATACGGTTTCCGAAGCGATCGGCTATGGGATGTTAATTGCCTACTTTCAGGAAGATTGGACTACGTTCAATCAATTCTGGAACTATGCAAAAAATGTCCGAAGCTATAACGCATCAGACCTGACACCTTGGGAAATGATCGGGTTTGACAGTGCCTTTATTTCGTCCTCCGAAACAGACGCAGACATGGACATCGCGACAGCATTAATTCTCGCCTATAAAAAAACAGGTACAAGCGCTTATCTAAGCGACGCGCTAACCCTAATCAATGGGATTTGGGATGAAGAAATCAATTCCACCAATTTTTTAATCCGACCTGGAGACGACATCACTCTTTGGGACGACGAAAGCTATGGTCCCTCTTACAATCCCAGCTATTTCAGCCCGGTGGCAATTCGCCTTTTTGCCGAGTTAGATGCGAATCACGACTGGCTTTCCGTGCTTTCTGCGAATTACTCCTGGCTGGAAAAAGTTCAGGGAGAAGAGAATGGCTTTTTTAAGGACTGGGCGGGATTTAATGGTTCGGCTCAAAGTCCAGGAGTCAGAATCAGCACCTATAAATACCACAATTTGGAATCCATCCGCATTCCCTGGAGGATGACTTGGGATTATTTGTGGTACAACGATTCTCGGGCCTACGCCATGATGAACCGACTCTCCTCCTATTCCATTTCCCTAGCAAATGGTGATCCTGATTCGTTGGGGTGTCGGCTCATCAATTCGGAAACCGGCACCTGGGCCCACGCGGTTTCTGGAAATGAAGTC
>DATIQS010000429.1:0-2924 GCA_035470605.1 Fibrobacteraceae bacterium | reverse complement strand
GGACCTGAGGCAGAGGATCCATTTGAGGATAAAGTCCTGCATAGAGCCTTCGCTGTTGAATTTGGGGACGTTCCCCCCACCCATCATTGAGGGGCGTAATGCAATTTGATTATTTTCGGATTATGCTGGATATGTTTTTGGAGCGGAGGCCTGGTAAGGCAGACCAAATCGTGTTGATCGTCCTCCTTTGGGCGTTGTCGGTCCTGGCTGCTGTGCCAGAATCGGTTGTGCTACAGTTAAATGGTCCACACAGTTTTCGCTACGCCGGCTTTTACATGGCGGAAACCAAAGGTTTTTATGCGCAGGAAGATTTAAATGTGCGCATCCTTCCTTTACCGTCTAGAACCACTCCAGCTGATGCCATTATTTTTGGCAGAGCGGACTATGGGGTGGAGGGCGCTGATCTCCTCTTGGATTGGTCAGAGGGGAAGCCCATCATCTCGCTTGCTGCAATTTATCAGAAATCCTCTACAATTTTGGTCGTTCCATCCGACGTGACCATCCCAGAACAGCTTCAGGGAAAAGCTGTCTTTTGGAACAGAACTCATGCATTGGAAATGCAGGTGATGTTTTTGAATGCCGGGGTTTCTTTGGATTCCATCCATCTGCAACAGACAAACGATGAATACCAGTCCTTCCGCCTTGGACGCTTAGATGCGTTTGCTGCAGATCAGGGAATCGCTCCCGAGAGACTTCTGCGTGATCATATGGATTTCAACGTGATCCTGCCAGGACGTTATGGCGTGGATTTTTACGGTGATTGTTTGATCACGTCCCGTCGCGAGTTAGAACAGAATCCTCGGCGAGCCAAGGCGTTTCTTCGGGCGACCTTGAAGGGATGGACTTATGCGATGGAACATCTGGATGAGTCCATCTCTCTCGTCAAAAGAGAATTCCAGCAAGAAGCGGATTCTGAACAAATTGCATTTGAGGCCCAGAGCTGGAAGGATTTGTTTCAAGCAACCCGTGTCATTCCTGGTGAGCAAAATTTAGCGCTGTGGCAACAGAATGCAGATATGCTTTTCCGACTTGGATTGTTGCACGAACGATTGCGGGTTCGTGACAACATCTACAGTTTGCAACGAATTGAACAGGAGGAAAAAACAGTCAGCCTCCATACTGTGACCGTGGTTGCCGTAATTGCCCTAGTCGCCGTGTTCGCCTTGTTTGGACTCGTCAGCTTTTTTTGGTGGAAAATGCGTCTTCGCAACCGGGAGTTGCATCATGGAGAAGCTCGTTTACAGTTGGCTTTGCGAGCGACATCCGATGCGGCTTGGGAGTGGCCGGAACTCTCTGGGCCCTTGTGGATTGCTCCGTTAGGTTATACCATGTTCGAAATTGATCCGAATGGGTTTTTGCCAACATGGGATAATTTATTAGCTCATTTCCACCCGGAAGATCGTCCTGAGTTGATTCGGCAACTTGATGAAGTGCGCATGGCCGGGGAGGGGGCGATTGCGATGGATTTCCGTGTCCATACTTCGCATGGTGAACGCTGGCTGCGGGTCCGAGGGCTGGTTTCCGATGATGAACGGAAGCGCATGACAGGGCTGTTTCAGAATATTCATGAATTGAAATGTGCTGAACTCGCCTTGCGGGAACGGGAAGGGCAATTCCGTCAGTATTTTGAGCTTGGATTGGTCGGAATGGCCTCTGTGGAGCGGGATGGACGCTTTCGGCAAGTGAATCGTGTCTTTTGCGAGTTATTGGATACGGTGGAAGAAATTTTGCTTCAGAAAAATTGGAAGGATGTAACTCATCCAGATGATTGGAGCTTGGAGGAGGACTTGATGGCTTCCGTTATGCGTAGGGAGCGGCAGGGCTATACCATCGATAAACGCCTTTGTTCTCTCTCGGGGAAAAATGTTTATGTTCTGGCGGCTGTTCGAGCCGTTTTTGATTCAACAGGATGTGTGGCGCATTGGGTCATGCTGATTCAGGACATTACCCAAAGACGCCAGGGTGAACAGGAAAAAGAACGCATCTTGCACCAATTGTCTTTGAAAAATAGGACGTTAGAAGGTCTGTTGCATTCCATTAGCCATGATTTTCGTCATCCACTAGTCAATATGATTTGGCATTGCCAGGATTTAGCGCAAAGCCAGCGGCGTCTGTTAAGCCTTCCATTGCCAGGACTGAAGGAGGAAGCCAGGCAACTGTTGCATCAGGAAATGCCAAATTCCTTGGAGGAAATTCATCAGGGTGCCCAAACCATGGATCGAATGCTGACTGGAATTCTGTCTCTGTCTCGGTTGGGGAAACAGATTCCAGAACCCGCACCTGTGGAAATGCGCTGTGTGGTTCAGGCTCTTCTGGAGGAAATGCAAATTCTTATTCAGAATTCCCAGGCTGTGATCGAGTGTGGCGAGTTGCCTTCTTGTCTAGGGAATGAGGCGATGTTGTATCAAATTTGGAAAAATCTCTTATTGAATGCTTTGCAATACCGCGAAATAACGCGCTCTCTACAGATTCGGATTGAGGGTAAGGTTGTGCGGGATTGGGTGGTCTACAGTATTGAAGATAATGGGATGGGGATCCCTTCCAGAAACCTTTCTGATATTTTTATGCCCTTCTTCCGACTGTCGGCGAAAGAAAATGAAATCACCGGTGAAGGTCTCGGATTGACTATTGTGACTCGAATTCTGGAAAGCCTGCGAGGGCATATTAAAGTCGAGTCTGAATTAGGCAAGGGAAGTCGTTTTTGTGTTTATCTTCCGAAGGGGTCAGGATAATATATTTTCCGTTCCATGGTTACTCGTAAAATGACTTCGCTTCCCCAAATGGTTTTGGGGCGTCTTTCTCACCCCGATGCGGGAAGTTTATTCCTCAAAACAGGGGAGGCCTGGTTAGAGCGCAAACCATCCGTCTTTAACGATCAGGTGCATTCCATTGCTTATGCTTTGCGTGAGTTAGGCGTGGGGGCC
>DATIQS010000428.1:0-3994 GCA_035470605.1 Fibrobacteraceae bacterium | reverse complement strand
GCACCAATTGCTGTCCACGCTATTGCAGATGAAGCTTTAATCGCCGCAGAGCTGGCTGACTTGTCGCACTGCAGTTCTTGGCCGAATTTTGCGAAGGAAGAGGTGGATTCAGGAAACGATCCGCCATCATGGCAAGACATCCTTTCTGGAGAGGTCATACCTCTGGAGGCTTCCTCTGCAGTTTTGCAGAAAGTTCTACGTCCTCGCGATCCGAATCTACGGAGGCCTCTGTTTCGCCCTATCCAAACAAAGTTGAAGGACCTTCCCTGCTTGCAATGAAGCAGGAACGCATCTGTGGGCATTTGGCCTTCCACGCGGTCCCCACCCCATGGCACCTTCCGGCTACGATTGCGCACCCCTGCGTACTCAGTGGAGTATATGTCTCCGTAACCAAGCAAAGCTTTCCTCAGCTGAGGATATGTGCCAGTAACGGCTAAAGCCTAACTGGCATATCAGGACGGAGATATCATCAAAACAGACAAATCCATCCTTTACTCCTAGTAGACTTCCTCGCTTTGCCTGTTTCTCCTTGGATGGCACAATCTCGCTTGAAATGGCCTCAAAGCTAATTTTCCGAGAAGCCCTTAAGACGCTATGGTATCCTGGTCCTGACCCCGACTGTCAGGGGGTTCCAAAGGCCAGCTTCCCGTTCATATTCCAGGGCCCAGTCGATCTGCAAAGGCCATGGTTTCTTGTCCCAGCGCAAATCGAATTGATAACCAAGGCCACAGGTGATGTTTCCAGAGTTAAAACCAGCACGGATCCAGCCGCAGGGAATCGCTTCCCATTCTGTACCCATACGAGCTGTCCAGTAGTGCCAATCTGGATCAAAAACCATAAGCGTATCTGCCAAGAGATAGTCCAGCACTTCCATCTGCATATTAAAAGCACGACCCAGCACACGGGTTTGATAAGACGCACCAACCTCCAGCGTCTTTGGGCGTAGGACTTTGGATTCGCTTTCATTCGTAGGGTTGCGAGTCCAACGGGCGGAAAGATCGCGATTGACGCCAAGGTTGCGGATGACGACCCCACTCTGGAACCGGCTATTCCAGGTGCGGTGCCAGCCCAGGTTGTAACTGGTGGGACTTTGCGAATTGTCTCGTACATCGTAATAATCGGAGATGCCTAAATTTTCACCAGACTTGGAAAAGGATAGTCCGAGAAGGTCAATACGATTCAGGCGCCAGCCAATAGCAAGATAAGCCATGTAAAAATAAGGCATCGCGGTGCCGAGATCCTCATCATCTTCGCTGATGACCAGAAAATCCATGTCACCATGTCCCAATAAGGCCGCTCCAACGCCCATACGGGTCCCAACACCCGCTTGAATGCCAAATTCAGCTCCTGCGCGAGACAAGGCACGACGCTCTCCACCAGCATAAATGTCTAGACCTTGCCGATGAGCGGCGACCAGGGCTGGATTCCAATAAGCTCCAGGCTGCGCAGTCAAATCAGCAACACCGACATGGCCCATTCCTTCCTCACGAACTCCTGCCCCCATACGTTCCACAAAACCTTCCAGGCCTCCCAAATCGACCTGTTTTTTATCCCAGGCGAAGCTGAGCACCATACATCCAAATAAAAACACACAAATTGAACGCGCGATCATGAGTTTCCCCCAAGCCACATGACCTTGCCCCAGCCTTCATGCCCATGATTATCGCGAACTCGTACATAATACATGCCCATGGTCACGGAATTTCCCCGGCTGTCTGTGCCGTCCCAGAAATCGGTTTTGGCATCACTGGATCGGATCGGATCGTAACTGCGAGCGACGGAACGAACAATGGTACGGATTTTCCGCATGTCATAACTGAAGACCTCAATGGTAATTTTAGCGGATTCACTGAGACGATAGGCGATCAGAGAAGTGCTTCCACTGGAAAGGACCGAGGGAATCATACGAATCTCTTTAAGATTTCCCTTGACGCTTGTCTGATTGAGGATGGGTTTCCAAGTCTGCCCACTATCCGCTGAGACCGAAATCCCAGCCCCAAAAGTAGTCACCGCAAGTCCAAGACCTGAATCCAAAGGGAAAGAGAACACCCCTGTCACAAGGATATCCCGATCCACCACTCCGGCCTCGAGGCTCCAAATCCATGAGCTGGCATCTTCACGATCGTCCATGCGCAAGGAGTCATCCCAAGTGAGCGGCCCAGATGAAGAAACCTTCAGCAGCCCACTCTGGCTGTTCTCTATGCCCTGAACCGCCAACCAGGCGATGTCTCCTACAAAGGCCACCGAACTGATGGAAAGATCCAGACTATCATAGGGAAGTCCCAATTGAGTGAAGGTTGCCCCTCGATCCAAGGAGCGCCAGAGAGTAGAATGGGTTTGTGTCGTCGAGGATGTCGTGGCCGAGCTACGTTGGCTGCTTTCCACAAAGATACGGGTTCCCGAAGAATCGCACCAAATTCCCGTGATACGAAGCGTGTCGTATTTGCCTAACGAAATCAAATGCAATTCGGAGCTGTCGCGGTGGCCTCGCCAAAGGCCTCTTTCCGAACCGATCCACATGGTTCCCTTGCTACTATCCAACACCAAAGCCCAAACCGGCAAATGGGTCGTCGTGTCCAATTCCACAGAAGAACGAATGGTATCCCATTCCGCAAGGGCGGAGTCCAATAGTAACGCAGGAATGGTATCCGCAATCGCGGTATCCTTCCATGACGAAGGAGCCACAGAAGAACGGCAGATCCCCCACTGGCCCCGTGCGAGCCAGAGTTTGCCTGCCTTATCCCAAGAACCATCCCCAATTGTCACTTGCAGAGGAGAAGACCAATTTGCCGCTTCCGTTGGACCTAAACCAGCGGCAGCCACAGGAAAGACAACGGACTCTCCGTCCTGAATCCGCAATAGCCCCTCAGGGACAATAGAGGAGTTGCTAGAGTTCTCGCCATAGGCCTGAAAAAAAATCGCTGAACCCAAACGCAACGCCAAAGAACGGCGATGTTCCCCGGTTACCCCTGAAAGGACTTCATCCTGCACCCCAACCGCGTCTTTAGGAAAAAGAACACTGGAAGAACCGGACCATTGAACGGAACCTGATTCTGCCGCTAGAGACAACAGACTCGCTCCATTGGAGGCATCACCACGGGCGAGCACCCAAAGTTCGCCAGACGCACTCCCAGAGACCATAGCAAATGTGAAATTGCTGACTAAAGCATCTGTTCCCCATGCCAGGGAACACGCAATCGCGAGGAAAAAACCCCATCTCCGCATATCACCTCATATCAATTTCTTCGACACCCGCAGGAGCTTGGAACTGAAAAGTTTGATCGTTTAAAGTCGAATTTTTGCGTAGGTTGGAAATCGAATAAATTACAGACGAACCTGTTTTGTCCACGGTAATCAATTTCACTGGGGTTTGATCGGAATCTTTGAGCCAGACTTCCATAGAGGTCAGAGATTTAATCTGTTGTGAGGCATCGAGCTCAAGAATATGGACGGGAACGCCTTGAAATTTATCCTGTCGAATATTCATAGGCTTACAGCGCAAATAGCGGAATAGCATTTCCGAGGGATGTAGGCCCCCCTCCATATCAGCGCTATTCTTAATCAAAACTTGGTGTTGCGTCACGCTATATTGCCAAAGAGTAGCGCCATCGGAACAAATTTCTTGCCCAGGCAAACGAAGATGGAAGCGATCACCGTTTCCCAAGGATAACGAGCCTTGATAGGATGATTGGATGGCTCCGTCAGGCAAAACCCCAATCATCCTAAAATCCATGGACCAAAACTTAGCGCCATGAAATTGCTCTGCAGATTTGTGGAGAAAATCCTCAGCCTCTCCTGCCCAGAGGCAAGAAAAGAAAGCAAACAAAACCCCAAAAAACAAAAATCGTAATTGTCGCATGAGGCGAATGTAAAAAAAAGGGGGCTTCGGAATATCGAGTGAGCAAAGTCCAGCGCATAAGCCTAACGGCCGCAGTTCACCAGGCTAATTGTGATCCACAATCCACATCCTGTGGATCACCCTTCCCCATAGGGG
>DATIQS010000427.1:0-5524 GCA_035470605.1 Fibrobacteraceae bacterium | reverse complement strand
CTGGTCGTGTAGGGCAAAACCAGATCGGTGTATGGAATATCGCCGGCAAGGTCGATGGCTCCATGGTGGGAACCTGGAATGTGGCGGGACGCACTCGTGGGCCTGTCTTTGGGCTGATCAATCAGATCGGACACGCAGATGGTCCCGTCTTTGGTTTATTCAATTCTGTTGGAAATGGATTCTGCGCTATGAATCTCGTTGAAAACGAGCTGGGGCTAGCATTTGTTTCCTTGCAAACAGGGACGCCTTGGATGCATACCAACCTGAATGTTGGACGCACACCCAGTGGCGCGGTCAAGGCCTTGGGAGCAGGCTTCGGAACTGAATTCGCGATGAGAGGCTCCTCTTGGATTGGGTTGAATTATGACTGGATTTTTTTGTTTAAAAACCGTTCCGATTGGAAGGAGCTTTTTGCTGAAGATGATGGCTTGTCCTTTGGTCTAGAATTTCCGTTTAAGACAAATAAGGGAAATACCTTGACACAACTACGCCTAGAGTATGGACGGCGTTTATCTCGATATTTAGGCGTTTATGGCGGGATTTCTGGAAATCTGCTTTTTAGTAAGGATTGGAATCATGTGCTTGTGACACCTGTCGGTGAGTATCAGGGTTCTGTTTACCGAGATCGTTACTATGCCTGGCCTGGTGTGTTTTTGGGGGTTCGCCTCGGACGGCATTGATCCTAACGGCAGCCGTTGCGTACAGGAGTATTGTCTCCGTATTCGGTAGAGCCGTCTTCAGGAAAGGGAGCTTTGTGCCAGTAGAGGAAGCCCTACTGGCATCTCAAAACGGAGACATCACCCTAGATTTCGCAGTTGACCCGTTCAACTTCGAGATTTTGGTTGAACCAACAGGGGAGGGCGATGTCAAATAGGCTTGCTTATTGATTCAAATAATCGGAAATTTTCATGGAATAGGCATTAGATGATGTCTAAAAATTCGTTTTAGAGCAATCACGGCGGTGGATGGATATCTTAGAATCACATCTTCAACCGAGGAGTATTTATGGGTTATGGGAATATCCTAAAATGGGGCGCCGCCGCCCTTTTTGTGGCAGCCTCGCTAGCCGACGCGATCACAATCAATGACACGCCGATGGGATTTGCTTCCACCAATGGTGGGACAACAGGTGGAAGTGGGGGCACCGTAGTCGTGGTTAGCACCATCAGTGACCTCGTCAGCTATGCGGCCAAATCTGGGAGTTACATCATTTATGTATCGGGTACCATGGGTACGGATGTCACCGGGACTACGGATGACGATGGTGGAGATATGTCGGTGGTCACGGTCAAGGGCGATAAGACGATTTTTGGATTGCCGGGCTCCAAATTGATTGGGCGAATTCTGATCAAGGATGTTTCCAATGTGATCATTCGCAACATGACCATCCAGGGGCCCGGAGCGGTCGACGTGGATGGCGTTGATGCGATGACCATCCAAACCTCAACGAATGTCTGGATCGACCATTGCGACATCTATGATGGGCAGGACGGAAATTTGGATATCGTGAATCAGTCCACTTATATTACCGTTTCCTGGACGAAGTTCCATTACACGTCCAATTCCGTAGCGTACGGTGAAAGCAAGGCTCATCGGTATTGCAATTTGATCTGTGGAACCAAGAAAAGTTCAGATGCAGGCTATTACTTGGTTACCATGCAATACAACTGGTGGGCAGATGGCGTCACCGAGCGAATGCCTCGAGTGCGCTACGGTAAAGTCGATGTGGTCAACAATTTGGTTACCAGCGAGGATAACAACTATGCGGTGCGTGCTGGCTTGAATGCGAACATCCTTGTCGAAGCCAATGCCTTTATTGGTACCAATAATCCGGTGGATATTTATGATGAGGAATCTGGCCAAGTGATTACAGTCAAGGACAACCTTTTCACCAGCTGTTCTGGCACCTCCTCTGGGTCTGGGACGGCCTTTACCCGTTCTGATTATTATGATCTAGATATCCTTTCTGCTAGTAAGGTTCAGGATACGGTCCAGAATAGCACTTATGGTGCTGGCGCCACTCTTTGCAATCTCTATACGAATACCACCTGTGGCACGGTTGTTTCCAGCTCATCTACGCAGTCTAGTAGTAGCAAAATTTCCAGTTCTTCCGCCGTGTCCAGTTCTAGCAAGGTTTCCAGTTCTTCGGTTGTCGTTTCTTCTAGTAGCTTCTCCACGGTGTTGGTCGCTATTCAGGGCGAGGATTTTTGTGCTGCTGATTCCGGTTGGGTAGAAACCAAGAATACAGGGTATCTGGGTGAGGGATATTTGAACGTCGACAACGATGTGGATCAGACTGCCGTGTGGGCAGTCTCCGCATCCTCTGCGGGCACGGTGCAGATGGTGGTGCGCTATGCGAATGGAGGAACGGCTGATCGACCCGTATCGATTGCAGTGAATGGGACCACTCAAATTTCCAGTTTTTCCTTTCCGGTTACGGATGATTGGACGACGTGGGCCTTAGTGGAAACGAGCTTGAATCTTGCAGAGGGCTGGAATGAGATTGTTTTCACCTCTCTGACATCCGAGGGCCCCGCCAACATCGATCAGCTGGGATTTGATGCCAATACGGTTTCAGCGACCGATTGCGAAGAGACGATTTCATCCTCCAGTGCGGCTCAATCTTCGAGCTCCGAAGGAACTGAGGCAATCCAGTCCATCCGATCCTCTTGGCCTTCCAGAGAAAGTCTTCCTACGTTTGACCTTCTTGGACGTTTCAAGGGAAGTCGCCTCTTGCAATAACCAAAACAAGGTAAATCATGCCGATGAAAGATCTGCTTGAATATCACAGCTACCATACCTTTTTGGAGGACTTTGTTGCCGCCAAGAAGGCCGAGAAGGAATGGTTTTCGCTTCGGTATTTTGCAGAGAAAATCGGCATGGACCAGGGCAATCTGGTTCGAATTTTCCAAGGCAAACGGCATCTTTCTACGGCTGCGGTGGAGCGTCTGATTGCTTATCTCGACTTAGATGGGCGGCGTGCAGATTATCTGCGTACGCTCGTTGTTTTTAATAAAAGCAAAAGCGACGCAAAAGCTAGAGCCGCCTTTGATAAGCTAATGGCCATTGCTGCCCCCGAAGCCAAGGTGTTGGAGCCACAGCAATTCGAGTTCTATCGCAAATGGTATCATACCGCCATTTATAACCTCATGGATTGCTTTGTGTTCCGTGGAGATGATGAAGCGCTGGCGCAACAACTCAATCCTGCCATTACAGCGATTCAGGCCAAGGAAAGTATTGCTCTTCTCCTTCAACTGGGTTTAATTCGCAGGCGTGGTGATGGCCGCTATGTACAGACTCATAATCTGATTACCTCTGGGGAGTCTTGGAGGTCGTATGCGGTACACACCTATCAGGAGGCGACATTGAAACTGGCCTTACATTCTTTGGAAAATCATCCACGCAACATTCGGGATTTTTCCACATTAAGCATGAGTATTGCCAGCAAAGATTTGGAGAAAGTTCGTGAGCTTACACGTGAGTATCGTAGTTCCATTCTGAACGTGGTTCAGGAGTCCAATCCCGCCGATGCTGTGTATCAACTGAATATTCAACTGTTCCCTATGACAAAAGTCAGCTGGAAGGGGGGCTCTCGATGAACGCCTTCGATCGTGTGTCTGTTTTGTTCCGTTTTTCCCCCTTTTTGTTGTGTTTCTTTCTGTTGAGCTGTACCGGAAACCCTGAGCATGCTGGTTCCGCATCGGTCACCACCAATGGTACAGTGGCTGGTTTCGTGCTTGACTCTGCGGGTATCGGTGTCGCAGGGGTACAGACATCCCTGATCCGTTTGGATTACGATCCAGATGAATCAGATTCCACGGCTGTTTTCAATCAGACAACCGATTCTTCTGGAGCCTTCTCTTTTGACAGTGTGCGTGTCGGAGACTACCGGCTGGTGGCCTGGGTGACGGATAGTTCCCTTGCAGGGACAAGGGATCGAATTTCTGTTTTAGGAGATTCTGTCCAGGTGGCCTCCAACGTCTGGCTTGAATCCACTGGTTCCCTTTGCATTTTCTCATCCACATATGCCTTTGCTGAGGGAGATCGCTTTTATTTACCAGGGACCAATTTGGAACATAAGGTGACCGTTGGGGATATTTCCAATGGGGTGGTGGTCATTTCAAATATTCCCCAGGGTGTCTATCGCCAAGTGATGCTTGATCCTGCTGAAACAGCCCTAGATATCCCCTTACTAGGAGACTCTTTACAGGTTGGCCCAGACACAGCCACTCTGGAAATAGGTTATGAGAGCGCGGTAGCTAGTCCCATTGGATTTTTTTATCAGGATCGCCCAACCGATTTGGCGCTTGGTGGTGCTGATGGCGACACTGTTATTGTGGCCGACACGGCAGCATTAAAGGCTGCTGCCCAAGATTCCTTGCCTCACGTGATCCTTGTCAGTGGTATGATTCCCGGCGACGGTTCTATTATGCGGGTTTATTCCAACAAAACCATTTTGGGTATCGGGGACTCTTCTGGACTCGACAGTTTGGGATTCTCCCTGCGATCCGATTCCAATATCGTGATTCGTAATCTCTATTTTCGGCGGGGCGCCGACGATGCCATAAGCATCGAAGATACAGCCAAATTCATTTGGATTGACCATAACACTTTTGATCTCTACGGTGATGGTCAGATAGACATCAAAAGGGCTTCGGACGACATCACGGTGTCCTGGAACAGGTTCCTTAACAACACCTCCGTAAGTGTGATCGGCCATAGTGATAGCAATGGTGAGCAAGACTCCACCCATTTGCGCGTCACTTTCCACCACAACTGGTTTGAGCATACGCATAACGCGAATCCGCGTGTGCGCTACGGTTTGGTACATGCCTTCAACGAATATTACGACTCCATCAGTGATTATGGAGTGGCGTCCACGATGTACGCCAAAGTGGTGTTGGAAAGCGATATTTTTGAATCCGTGGATGAGCCTACTGTTATTGGCCATACCTCATCTGCCGATGGGGATTTAATCGCCAGTAATATTTTGTTACTGGAAAGCGGTGACATTGTTACCAGTGGCACCGCTTTTAGCCCGGCTACCTATTACAGCTATAGCCCAGATCCGGTGGAAGATGTGCGTTTCACCCTGAGGTTGTGTGCTGGTGCGGGTAAACTTCTTTCGTTGGTGGATCGCTAACTCTAGATCCCACAGTTGACCGGGCCGATGACTGCGATCCGTCCAAATGATTCGACGATGTCGCTAGTGCGACCAAGGCTGGAGCTTGGATGTCTGCCAGTAATCGAGCAAACCCGAACAGGCAGATCCCCCTGTGCCCCAGGCACTTTCGGCCTCCTCTCCCCCGCACCCGGCAAACAAGCCAAGCTTGAAACCGTTGAGCTTTGCATAACATTCCGTAGGGCTATGTCAACGGATTGCTCTTAACTTCCAGCGATATTAACACTAAAAGCATGTTTTCTTTGCGCAACGAAAGGCCGGCGCATTTTATTGTGTCGATGCTTTTTCGGTTGGGCTTTTGACTACTTTCTGATGAAGCTCAGTATTTCGTCGAAGGTCCTG
>DATIQS010000426.1:0-7197 GCA_035470605.1 Fibrobacteraceae bacterium | reverse complement strand
GGGTTTCTTCCCTTCGTTTCGGGTTCCATAATAGCCAAGGGTGATGCTTCCAGAGGAGTAACCGAAGTTAATGCTGGCGTCCTGTTCGGGATAAAAAATGAGGCCGCTCGATGAACTCGTTGTAATTTCGCTGCTGCTGTGCGAGGTGGCTATGCTGGAGGAAAAATTTATGCTGCTGCTAGATGGGGTGATCAGGTCGATGGCTTCAATTTTAGAACAGGACAACATTCCAGAAAGTAGGACTCCACACCAGAGGACGATCGAGACGCTTTGCAGATGTAAAGATTTGCTCTCTTTTCTGATTGTTGCCATTTCCTCTCCTACGGGTTTTTCCTTACGAGGCGTATCCCTGGAGGTGTGCTGGCTTTGGACTTCCCGGCAACGGAAATGATCCATTTCCCTGGGACTGCACCCGGTTGTAGTAGACGTTCCTGTCCATTTTTTTCTGGATTGCAGATTTTGTTCGGGGTCCCTGGGCATAGGGTTTTCCATTCATCCAAAAAGGCGAAGCGGTATCCCGATGCGCTGGTGTCCATAATTAGGACCTCTGTGGAATTCCGAGTTAGATAAGGAAACTGTTGTATGGTGGGGTCGCTTACGGGAACCTGCCGGAATACGGGCTGTAAGCCCTCCCTCTGACTGCGAGCATTCGCGATGGTCCATTCCTGTGCTGCGCCGCTGAAGGGCTTGTCTGCTGCGGTGTCGTGCCGATTCCAATGCAGAATTTTTGCTCCCCATTTCTCCAGGCCTCGCAGATCGCGAACGGTCAAATCTGTGCGGTCCACGATCAGTTTCCGGCCCCCGAAATCTACAAGTTTTTGATGAACCAGAACCCAAACGGTATCCTGGCGAGGATGGCTTTGGGTTCCAGAGGCGACGATCAGAGGGAGGCTTTGTGGTTCCACAGGAGCAGGACTTTGAGCCACAAAGCAGTTGTGCGCCCCCAGGTGCAAGGAGGGTCCGTTCTGTAACCTGGCGAGAGGCCCCCAATCCAGGACTGGGCCAGGACAGAGTGCGAAATGTTCGTTTGCAGAGACCTCAATGAAAAAGGTCTGGCCAGACATGCGCACTGGGTATTCTTGTATCGAGGTGTCCGTAGACTCGGCATAGGAGAACGCCGTCATCAAGAGGAGCAGGATAGGGAATAAGCGCATAAACTATACCCGTTTTGCGGCCAACAACAGGGCGTCGCGTAGGCTCAGATCGCTAGCGATGCCTTTCCAGGCGATATCAAAGCCTGTGCCATGGTCTACCGAGGTGCGTAGCACAGGTAAACCAAGGGTTGTGTTTACTCCGCCCACTGTGGGCTTTTTGCCTAAATTGAAATAGAGACTTTTGGTAACCACATGGCCTTGGTCGTGATACATGGCGACCACGCCGTCAAAACGCTCTGCCCGCAACTGAGGGAACACGACATCGCCGGGTAGGGGGCCTGTGGCGTTGATGTGCTTTTTCCGCAACGTTTTTACCGCAGGAAGGATCTCCTGGAGTTCTTCGTCCCCAAAGAGGCCATGTTCTCCGGCGTGGGGGTTGAGGCCGGCTACGCCGATGCGTGGGGATTGGAGTCCGCGGTATTTTCGTAGAAACTGGTGTAACAGCGTTGCCACCTTGAGAATACGCTCTTGGCGGACCCGGTCGCAGGCTTCGCGCATGGATACGTGGGTGGATACGTGCGCCACGACCCAGTTGCCATGAACCAGGGCCAAGACAGGCTGAGGATCGCCGCACAAATCACCGATGAATTCTGTGTGCCCCTGAAAACCAGGGACCGTCATTTCTACGGATTCCTTGCAGATCGGGGCGGTGACCATTGCCGAGGCTTCTCCGGCGAGGATCAGTTCCGCAGCGAGACGCACCCAACCGATGGAGGCGGCTCCCGCTGCTTTAGATACGCGCCCGGGCATGACCTTTTCGGAAAAGTGGACCCCAGCGGAGAATACAGGAATCGCTCGTGGCCAGAGGGATACCGCATCCTCCAAGGACGGAATTTCCACCAGTGTTTTTTTGCTTTGTAGTACGCCTTGCGCCTGTTTCAGAACCTTGAGATCCCCCAGAATCACCGGGACCATGCCTGTAGGTAATTCTAGACGTCGCGAAAGCAGACGTACACAGATTTCAGGGCCAACGCCATTCGGGTCACCCATGGTGACCAGTAAAAACCTAGTCTTCATTGTCGATTCTCCATTCCAACTTCCCTCCGATCCAAACCTCAAGCACGCGCACGTCGCCTTGCCAGAGCCAATTCCAATCAGAGCCGTCAAAACCTTCTGGTAGCGCGAGGGTCACTAAATCCGCGAAGGAGCCAGAGCGCAAGGTTCCCAAAGCCCCTTGTGGATCTAAGGCTTCCCCTGGAACGGATGTCACCCTGCTGAGAAGATCTTCTGCTGGGAGTTCTGGGTGATTTTGATGAAACAGGCGCGACTGATCCCACAGGCTGAGAGATTCCGCAGAAGCGAGGCTGTCGGTCCCGAGGCACAACCGAACCCCTTGGCGCAGACAGGCCGCAACATCAAGGGGGGGGTGTCCAAACCACGCCGCGCTTTGCGGACAATGCACGAGAGTCATGTCATGGTTGCGGAGTTCTGCGAGCTCTGTCTCTTCAAGAAGATTGCCATGCACCACAATACTCCGGTCGGGAATCCCAGCCTCTAGAGCGCGGAGCCAACCTCCTGGGCCCTTCCCCTGGAAGGGATGGTTGGGGGCGATCCGGTCGAGCCAGCGGCGCATGGGGCCACGTCCGAGGCGGAATAAATCGTGTTCTGCTTGGCTTTCCTCCAGATGCAGAGTAAAGGGAAGTCGGCGATCCTGGGTCCATTTGGCAGTTTCATGAATCAGATCAGGAAGACAACTATACAGGCTGTGGGCACATAGCCCCTGTGCCGGATTTCCTGGGATCCAAGCCTCTGTAAGGAGGGACTCCGCTACGCGAAGTTTGTCTTGGGGGCTTCCCTGAAGTCCTAAGAGTTCCCGCATCGCGAGTAGGCGAAGTGGTGTGCTCTTCAACACTTCCCAATTGGCTCCGCTATTACCGACATCCAAGAGCGTTGTCGTCCCGGAGGATAAGGCAATTTTGGCGCCCCGCAGAGTCGAGCGAAGATAGTGTCCAGGAGTCCAGTCTCGTGTGTGCCGTCGCAGTGTATCCACCCAGCGAGGAAACGTTGCTTGGCGGGGGAGGCATCCCTGCAAATCCGTTAATTCCAAGTGGGTGTGCAGATTGATGAGACCTGGAACTGCAAGTCGGGGGAGTGTGCTGGCATGGGACTCGTTATTTGGCAAAACGTTCGTAATACGTCCATTTTCTACGCAAATTTGGACATTGCGCAGGAATCGTCCACCATCAAAACACCAAGGGAAAAAAGAATCCATTCAAACCTGAAGGAAAAGAATAGAGAAAAGATAGGACTTTTGGCTACGGTCCGTTATGAGAGTTAAATCAGGGATAGAATGGCTGAATTCTTTTGAAAAATTGAAAAAGAATTACACAAATAACACGAAATTGTTCTTGTTTTTTGTTGAAAAGGCAATTTAGCCTATTTTGAGACTATATATATCTTACACGATATTCATAGGAGCTTGTCTATGCGGATACGATCTATTCTTACGATAGGAGCCATCGGGGTCTCTTTGAGCTTTGCATCGTTGGAGGGGCGAGTTGTCGATCAAGAGGGTTCTGCGCTCTCTGGAATCCTCGTGGTGTTGCAATCCTCTGGAGAAGAGGTGGAAACCAATGCTTCCGGTGAATTTTCCTTTTCCACTACGAACCTCGCTTCGGCGTCTTCTACAGTGGAGCGCATTGGGATGAGTGGGGGGGTGATTACGTTGAATTTGGCTGAAGCGACAGTGGTTCAGGTCCGCGCAGGAAATTTGGCAAGGTTCTTTTTGTTGAATTGGACGGGCGTCGCTTCCGGGGCTTCTGTGCGTTCCCTTTCTCAAACATCAACGGTGTCGTTGGCGCGTACCTCGGGTGCTACGGATGCGATCACCGTGAAGGTGGATGGGGATTCCATCGGGGAGGCTTCGATTTATATCTCCGAAGGAACATTGCCGGATATCGTGCTGATGCAACGCTCTTTTACTGGTTCTTTTTCCACTACGCGAACCGTTTCTTCCGTCGCAATCCAGGCCTTCTCCTCAGACAATGACACGAGCGAGGTGACGGGAACATGGAATTCCTCCAGTAGTCTATTTACTGCCACGGAATCCTGGAAGGTGCTGGATTCTTCTCGGACATGGAGTGCCACGGCTACACTGATTAGCCGTTCCGGTAATACCATTGCTTCTGGGACCGTCAGCTATAGCGATACCGCGACCTCCGTCACTTTTTCCTTGAGTTCCGGCGGGTCGGCCATTGCCTCCAGTTCCTCCATTGTGTCCAGTTCGTCTTTGGGCAGCAGTTCCTCTATCGTGTCTAGTTCGTCTTTCGCTAGTAGTTCCTCCAAGGTTTCTTCCTCTTCCGCAGTGACTTCGAGTAGCAGTGGGGTCCCCGAACCCCCAGATTCTCTGGCCGCTACCATCGATTGGGTGTGGGAAAATCGCATCAAGGATACCACTGAAACGAATGCGCTTAATTTCTACAACTTCATCTTTGACCAAATTATGGCGGAGGGAGGACAGCTCTACTATTGCGTCCGGTGGGAATCCAAGACGAAGCTCACCGCCGCACAAGAAGTCCTTTTTGAGCCCATGCTGAACCGCGCCATCAACAACTGGACTGACTGGCTGGTGGGCTATGACGGCTTCCCCTATGACACGGTGCCGGTGAGCATCGTGGGATGGGCCACCATCGATAGTGCCTCGTACCTGACCACCAGCGCGATTTCCGTCCCCATTTACCAGAATGGAGGCCTGGAGGCCAATAGCGAGACAGCACCCAAATGCCCGGAGGTCTGCGACCGCGACTATTACCATTCCACAGGCGTTGTATCCACGACCTATCCTGGCTGCACTGGCGACAGCCTTCACTTCGACATGTCCCTATGGGGCACTGACGATATGAGTGGCGGAGCCGGTGGAGATTGGGGGCAACGGCAGGGGTCAAGCTACATTATTGGCATATTGGACGCGGATGAGCCCCACATCATCGAACATGAGATGGGCCATGGGTTTAGCTTGCCCGACTTCTACTCGGAAAGCGATTTCCCGCCATCTGACTCCTTCCCCACCATGTACGACCTGACCTTGCCGCAATCTATTATGGACGCTGGAGCCTCCAGCTACATCACCGACTGGGATGGCTGGATGTTGCGTCGCGTCTGGACCGAACTGAAGGCGTCAGGCCGGTGGGATGACTATCTGAATTAGGCCTTCTCTCGGGGAATTCTACCTTTCTCCGTATGAAACGATTTTTTTACGGGGTTCCTTGGGCCACATTGCTGTGGCTCGGGGCTTGTTCTCACGATTCCTATGAGTTCACGGAAGAGGATACGGCTGATTTTACGAGCGAGATTTCCGGGGTGGTTGCGGATTATGACGGCAATGCCCTGTCGAATGTCTTGTTGACCGTAGGGTCCGTAAGCTCTTGGACTGATTCTGCTGGGAATTTTGGTTTTAGTAAACTCGCTTCGGGTGAATATGGGGTTCTCCTGCGACGGGCGGATTTCCGCGATACGTTGCTTGCGGATTCCGTGTCGTTGGGGCTGCTTGATTCGGCGGTTTTGGATACCGTAAGAATGAGCAGTCGATATGCGGTGGTGCAAGGAACGGTAGTCGGTTCCGCAGGGGAGAGTTTTTCGGCGGCTGGCGTTGGGGTGGACGGGCAGGGGCGTGACACCTTGGCAACGCAGGGGCAGTTTGTGTTGAACCATGTAGAACCGGGCCATGTCCGCCTCTATGCGGCAACCGATTCACTGTATGGTGTTTTGGATACCGCAGTGGAGGCCGGTGATACCCTGGATGGAATTCGCTTGATAGTCTCTTTGGAATCTGGAACGGTTTCAGGGACGGTGAAAAATCGCGATGGCCTGGCGTTGTCGGAATATGCGGTGAGCGCCTTAGGGGGCCTTCTCCAGGCAGAGACAGATCTTTTGGGATCATTCACTTTGACTGGCGTTCCGCAGGATGTCCAGGTGCTTCTTTCCCTAAGTTCTGGAGATACCACTTTGGCGCAGGCTGGTGTCTACCCATCCGCTGGCGATTCAATGTCGTTCCAATGGACTGTGGATTTGTCTACCGATCAGAATCCTTTGCGGATCCTTCCCGCTGCTTTCTTTTATGCGGATTCTGTGGATTCCGTTGTGCTTGAGGCTTCGTCCCTTTGGGATGAGGAAGAAAATATCCCTTACGGTTATGCCTGGAGTTTGGATGGGGGTGTCCTTTGGGACACCACCCGGGCGAATTTCTACGTTGCGCCAATGTCGGACACCGTTGAGGTCCTTGTTCAGGCTTTTTCCTTGTCTGGATCAGAATCTGAGAAAACGACGCTTTCTGCCTTTCGGCTTCCATGAATTCTGACGAATCGGAAATTTATGCTCACTATGCGCGTTGGGCCCTCTGGCCTCAGCGGGGTAGGATGCCACACTCTCCGTCTTTTCACCTGGAGTGGGTGGAGCTGCCGCAACGGTATCCGGCCTTGTTGTTCGATGGATTCGGTACTTTGTACAACTTGATGGATGCGCATCGTGGTGCTGTAGAATTGCTGGATCGTCTACGCCATACCGGTTGTTCCCTGCGCCTGGTGACGAATGCTGCCTCGCGTCGCCCAGAACGTTTGCGTGATCATTTGGGCGCTATGGGCCTTGGTTTTTCCGTGAACGAAATCGTTTCCTCGGGGAGCCTTTTGGCGGAGGTGAACCGGAAGCTGGGAATTCATAGCGCCTTGCATCTTGGACGAGAGGAGGCGCAATTTTTTCTGCAGGAAGCCGGGATTCATGCGGAGGAGCCTATGACGCGGCCTTGCGTGGTGATGACTTCGGCTTTGTCTGAGTCGGACCCGCGTTTGGATCGGGCCCGTTATTGGCTGGCTCGTCCAGGGGCTTTATTGGTGAATTTGAACCCGGATGCCTGGGCTCCGCGGCGGGATGGTACGCGCATTCCTGTCTCCGGCAGTCAGGCTTGGGGTCTCCGTCGGGAGACGGGGTGCCGGTTGTTGTGCCTTGGGAAACCCTTTGGGGGGATCTTCCGCCGTGCGTTGGCATCCCTGCCTAGTCCGCAGGGCCCCGTTCTGATGGTTGGAGATACTCTGGGAACAGACATCCTGGG
>DATIQS010000425.1:0-2539 GCA_035470605.1 Fibrobacteraceae bacterium | reverse complement strand
ATGACCTTCTTGGCGCCAGCGGTGATATGGGCCCCAGCGAGTTCTTTGGTCAGGAAAAGACCGGTGGACTCAACAACGACGTCCGCACCAACTTCATTCCACTTCAGGTTGGCTGCATCCTTCTCCGCAGTGAGACGAATTTTTTTGCCATTGACGATGAGGAAGCTCCCTTCGACGGAGATGGAACCTTCGAACTTACCGTGCACAGAGTCAAACTTTAGCATATAAGCCAAATATTCAGGATCAAGCAGGTCATTGATGCCTACGATCTCGATATCAGAGAAATTCTTGACGGCAGCGCGGAAGACCATGCGTCCGATGCGTCCGAAACCATTGATGCCAACTTTGATTGCCATAGGGATATACCTCAGGTTAATGGTTGAAAAAAAAGGCAGTCGGGAATATAGAAATTCAGCCCAGAACCGGCCTTCTTTTCACCCTTGTGCAAAAAAAGACCATTCCCTTTGTATCTTTTTCTCTATGCAGATCCTGCTTCGGCTGAAAAAGATCCTCAAATCCAGTCATTTGACGGCCTTCGCGGAACAGATGGCGGCCCAGCGCTTCCCTGGTTATCGTTATCGACCATTGACTACGGAAGAAATCTCTGCTTTGGAGCGGCAGGGAAATTCTTGTGAGGATTGGTCCCTGGTCCAGGTAGAACTCCAGTTTGACCCCTCTCGGGTGAGGCTTTCGATTTTTTCTGGCGTGGTTCGCCTGCCATTCTTTTATGGTACGGTTCTTACTCCTGGTGGAATTTCAGTTCCCACGGGGATTTATCGTTCCACGATATACGATAGCATCATTGAAAACTCCCATTTGCAAGACGTGTCTCATTTGTCGGGAGTCATTGTGTCCCAGGGCGCAATCCTACAGAATATTGGTTCCTTTGTGACCTCTGGGCAGACATGTTATGGTGTCGGTAAGAGGGTCCCTATCGGTACGGAAATGGGGGGACGTAGTATTCCTCTTATTCCTGATTGCAGTTTGGATGTGGTTCAAGATCTCCTCTTTGAGCGCAAAGATCAGGAGGTTTTATCCGCTTGTCTGCAGCAAGTTGAGACTTGGGTTCAGGAAATCCAGCAGAAGATCTGCTTTGTCGGCAAAGGCGCCAAAATTTGCAACGTCAACATTTTGCGAAATTCATGGATTGGCCCTTATGCGCGCATTGATGGCGCTGCGAAGGTGCGGAATACGAACATCTCCAGTTCGCTAGAACTCCCCACGGAAGCCTTTGACGGCGTCATTCTGGAAGGGGTACAAATTCAGGAAGGGGTCCGCATTCATTCCTATGCTCAGGTGCGGGATTCTCTCCTCATGCGCTATGCAAAAATCGGGCGATCCGCCATGATTAATTGTTCGGTCATTGGTCCATGCTGCCATGTGGAGGAAGCTGAAGTTACTTCTAGTTTCGTGGGACCTTTGGCTCAATTGCATCACCACTCCTTGCTGATTTCCACCCTCTGGCCTGAGGGGCGAGGGAATGTTGGATACGGTGCGAACGTGGGCAGTAATCATACAGGCCGTATGCCCGATCAGGAATTGTGGGCCGGATTGGGACAGTTCTTTGGACTCGGAACCTGTATCAAATTTCCAGCTAATTTTTCCGAATCCCCTTTTACCTTGATTGCCACTGGTGTCGTTTCTGCCCCGCAGTGTTTGCGTTTCCCTTTCTCTCTCATTCAAACCCCGACCAGAGTTTTTCCAGGAATTTCTGCGCATTTGAATGAGGTCTTTCCTGGATGGGGGTATGCGCATAACGCATTTTCCATTGTGCGCAGCCTGTATAAATACCAGCAACGCGCGAAGGGGTGTGATGAAAATTGTCAATATGAGTTATTGAATCCCCAACTCGCTCGTCAGACCTTGAGCGCCTACGACGTGCTCCGCGGCGTTCATGTCCAAGATTATTATACCGAAGCCGAAATTGCTGGCTTGGGTAGCAATGTACTGCGCGAATCCGTTCGTCAAGATGCAATGAAAGCCTATTTGGCGTATCTGGAGCGCTTTTCGGTGGACGCGGCATTAACCACATTGGAACAAACTCCAGAAATGCGCATGAATTCTTCTCTGTTGGATGTTCGGCGGTTGTTTCAGGGGGATCTTATGAAAGAGATTTCCAAACTCATTCCCATGGTTGATTCGATCCCGGCTTTGGTGCGGCGGCATCGTACCCTAGAACGCCGCTGGCTGGAATCCTTCCAGAACGGATTAACGCGCGACACTCAGCGGGGACGTCAGATTTTTGATGATTATGATCTAGTTCACCCGGTACCTGCGGAACTTCAGGCTTGGGCGCAACAACGTTTTGAGGAGGCTCGCCGACGGTGCAATCACCTTTTGAAAATTTTGCGTGATCCAATCGAGGGCGCCTGATGGGAATCCAGGAATGTTTTCGGGGCTGCTTTTTAGGCTTTCTCCTCTTCCTCCCAAGTTTCGTTTTGGCGGACGGTTTCTTTAAACACCCAATGAAGGGCGATCCCTACGAACTCTGGAGCTATGAGTTCGTTTTTGATAATGGAACCCGCGCCTGGCTTACCTA
>DATIQS010000424.1:0-4565 GCA_035470605.1 Fibrobacteraceae bacterium | reverse complement strand
CCAGGGGGCATGTGCTGGACGATCAAGATAGGGAGACGAGTCACCTTGCAGAGTTCGGGTAACATGGAGGTCAGGGCGGCCGGTCCCCCAGTAGAAACGCCAATACAGATTGCTAATGGATTGATGATGCGGATTTTTGAAAGAATTGCAGGACCCGTGGGCGATTGTTGGGTTGGTGCTGCTTCATTTCGGAAAGAAGGAATAGAAGGCGCGGCTTCTTTCTTGCGTTCCATTTCCTGTTGGACGCGAACAATATCCACTGCACGGGAAAGATGAGTAATCAGAGCATCCAGATTTTTATCCGCGTCGCCCTCTTCTGGTTTTGGAATGCAATCCAGGGCCCCTTCATTCATTCCCTGAATCGTCGTATCCGTTCCCTCTTTGGTCAAGGAAGACACCATGACAACGCGGATTTTGCTGAAGATGGGTTCTGTTTTGGCCAAATTGCGGATTTCTCGCAATGTTCGAAGACCATCCATAATCGGCATTTCCACATCTAAAGTGACCAGATCGGGTTTTTCGGTCCGGATCATGTCTAAAGCTTGCTTCCCATCTCGGCAACGCCCTACTACAGAAACATTTGGAACAGCAGCTAACGCGTTGCCTAAAATCAAACGAAAAATTGCTGAATCATCAACCACAAGAACCTTGATCAAGAGCATTTCCTCTTTAGAGAAAGTTTCCAATCTAACACGCGAATGCTATTTTATCACAGTCTTGGAACGGGTTTCCACCACTGTGAACAAATTGAACAAAGGAATTGTATGAAGAATGCTATGAAATGGCTCGCTTTTGCGGCAACTGGCGCGCTATTCTTCTCCTGCCAGCAACAAGGCGGCGGTATTTCACAAAAGACGTCCTTGGCCACAGATGACGAAAAAATTAGCTATGCCATTGGCCAGGATATGGGCAATACGTTGAAACAGCTTGATGCCAAGTTGGATCTGTCCATGGTGTTCCGAGGCATTCAGGATATCATGGAAAAGGATTCCTCTCAAAGTTTGCTGACGCCAGAAGAACGGCAAAAGTCTATGGAACTCTTGATGACCCGTATTCGTGAATCCCGCGCCAAAAAGGATTCCTTGGCAGGTATGGAAAACGAGGCAAAAGCCAAGGCTTTCTTGGAAAAGAACAAATCCGAAAAAGGGGTCATCACCACTGCTAGTGGCCTAGAGTACATGGTCCTTCAGGAGGGTTCCGGTGTTTCCCCCAAGGGAAATGATCAGGTTACCGCTCATTATGTGGGAACTTTACTGGATGGAACCGAGTTCGACAATTCGATCAAGCGTGGCCAGCCTATCACCTTTGCGATCAATAATGTCATTCCAGGATGGCAGGAACTTCTGCCTCTGATGAAGGTGGGTGAAAAGGTGAAATGCTGGGTCCCCCCCAATTTGGCCTATGGTCCTCGTTCTGCCGGTCGGATTCCCTCCAACAGTATGTTGATTTTTGAGGTGGAACTTCTGGATGTTAAGGCTGCTGTAGATACTGGTAAGCCTGCTGCTGTTAAGACAGAAGCGAAACCTGTTGCCGCCGCAAAACCGGCTGCCTCTGCCGCACCAGCCGCTGCCGCGACCCCCGCGACGAAATAACTTTGTTCTATTTTATAGAGACGCCGGAAATCTCTGGCGCCTTTTTTGCTGCGCGCCTAGCATGGGCGCAGTCTTAGAGGAGCAAGTCCTCCCGTAAGCTGACCTTTGTTAGTGTGATCTCTCCGTTCTGATATGCCAGTTCAGCTTTAGCTGCTACTGGCACATCTCCTCTCCTGAGGAAGACGTTGTCTGAAAAAGTGGTAAATAACGGCCATTTGATGGGCCCGTTCAAGCTTCGCTTGCCTATTGGCCCATATCCAGTGTGTGGAATTGGCCTTTTTTCGTTCCTGCTCTTGTTCGATTTTATGCGTCTTTTTCGCCCCCTGCACGAGCTTCACCAGAATCCGAAGCCTTGCTGCAGGGTTAATGCGAGACTTCCATCCAGATCCGTACGCCAGATGTGGCTGGAGTCGCCCAATACAAGCGCCAGGCGTGCCAAGGTTTCTGCGCGTGGATGTCCCCAGGGGTTGTTGGCTCCTACGCAGATAACGGCTTGTTCCGGGCCGACTTGTCCCAGAAAAGCGAGGCTTGATGATGTGGCGGATCCGTGATGCCCGACCTGGAGAATTGCTGCGTGGAGATCGGGTTCGAGCTGGAGTAGCACGGCCTCTTGTTCCTGTTCCAGGTCCCCAACATAGAGTAAGCTCGCGCACCCAGACTTGATGAGAACGACAAGGCTTGCGCCATTCTCTGAAACCCGGGCTCCTCGGGCAGGCCAAAGAATTCGGGCTTTCCAGGGGGACAGGTTTGGCAGGGTGTCCCCTCGGAAAAGGGAATCCAGAGGGACCGCCTCTAAAGATGCCTGGTGGCGCACGGAATCCATCGTCCATAGCGTTGCGGTATCCGGTCCAACCCAGATACGCCCGATGGGGACGTGCCCTAGCAATTCCCACAAGCCTCCACAATGGTCACGGTGTCCATGCGACAGCAGTACCCAGTCCAGAGAGTCTACTCCTCGGTTTTGAAGGCTGTCCAGGAGTCCCGCTGAATCGGGGCCTGCATCTAGCAGCATTGCGTGATCGCCTCTCCGCAGCAGACAGGCGTTCCCTTGTCCAACGTCTATGAAATCGACGCGTAGTTGCTCCTCCATAGATGAGAAATTAGATGGATCCTGGAAATCGCAGGCAAGGAAAATCAGAATCCCGACCATTGAAATTCGAATAAATCCTGACACCAGGGGCCTCCTTTTTTGTCCCTAAATATTGGACGAATCAACGCGCATTTTGTCCCAATCCGGCCTTTCTGGCCATAGATACGGGTTTTAGTACATTTCAATAGAGATGGCGATGGAAAAAAGTCTAGGCGGTTGGATCAAGGCTCCTTACGAGAAAGAGAAGCCTTTTCTTTCCCAAATACCTCCAGAGGCCGCCGATTATTTTATCCTAAAATCCCAAATCAGCGAATACGACAGCGGCGCGGTGATTCTTGAAAGGGGCGCCGAAGGGGCTTTCTTCTATGTCCTTCAATCGGGACGGGCTCAAGTTTGTGGTGAAGTCTATAAAGGCCAGTATACCGAAGTGGCTTCTTTGGAAAAGGGTTCCTGTTTTGGTGAGATGAGCCTGATCAGTGGGGAGACCACCAGTAACACGATTATCGCGGTGGAAGACAGTACTGTTTTGCATATGTCCAAATCGGATTTCATCAAATTCGTTTCGGACAATCCGGGCATTTTGATTCTGTTGTACAAGGTCATGGCGGATCGGCTACGCGCAAAAAATCAGGCATACTCTGCTATTTTACATACCAATCTTATGGGCCACGGCCATGCGCTTCCCCTGATCGATTTGGCTCAGTCTTTTGAGAAGAGTCGCTACACGGCCACGGTCTTTGTGAATAATGATACAGAGGGAGGAGCTCTCGCCTTCAAAAACGGACAGCTCTTCTATTCGCAGGTTGGAAAGATGCTAGGAGCAGATGCCCTGGAGCGTATTTTGTTCTGGGGTGAGGATGTGTTTTTCCGAGTGGATGACAGCCAGCTTCCAGAGAAGGCGAACCTGACTGCTAAGGCCAGCACGACGAGCCTGATCCTCGACGCCCTTCGTAATATCGACGAAAAAAACTTGAAGTAGGAACGCTCCTTGCGAATCAAGGCCCAAAGAACGCTCGGGTTTCTTGGTTGTATTTGAATTCGTCCCGATGTCCAACTGACTGGCATCGTGGGCGAGGCGCTTCGGTCAATAGCGGGATCTAGGGCTACGCCCGTGGATGGTTATTGGCGCATAAGACTCATTTGCAGATAGGCCCGCCAGGAGAAATATCCGAGGAACGCCAGCATAGCGAGGCTCATCAGGAAACCCATGAGCGCCAGGCCTTGATCGCGAGGTTGTTGCGCTTTACGGGAAAACCACCAGCCTAGAGCGCCAGAAACAATTCCCGCCACTAGGAGAAAGAAAACAATCAGTCCATAAAGGATTCCCATCCAGGCGTAAGGTAGGATGCGTGAGGCGAAGGCAGCCAGAATGCAGGCCACCAATGCCAGAAAGGGTAAAACACAGCTCAATTTCGCAAGTTTATGCATACCATCCTCAATCGGTTTGGGTGTCTCCGGCCTGGAGTTTGATATCTGGAAGATCGGTGATATAGATGGTGAAGTGCCAGCCACTGGCTGCACCCACCGGGGTCCAGGTGAAGGTCATGGACCAGCAGCTCAGATCTCGACTGAAGGTCAACTGGTGTTTGGAAAACTCTCCATTCGTGTAATCATACGCCGTGTTGTATTGCAGCTTCCATTTGGGGGTTGGTTGTAACGTTGCCGATAGCGTCGTGGTGTGTTTCATTTCATCCTTGAACAAGTTGCTGCCAACGCGTTTGGAAGAGAAGGAGAAGCTGTAATTGAAGGACAGGTTCCAGGGAAGCATTTTGGGGGTATCATCCCCGCTGAAAATTCCAGAATTCAGTTTGCCGGACCATTGAAAATTGCGGCTCAGGGAATAGTTCCAAGACCGCAGCTCTGGAAAGCGCGCCTGTAGGGGG
>DATIQS010000423.1:0-6408 GCA_035470605.1 Fibrobacteraceae bacterium | reverse complement strand
ATTCCTGCGATTTAGGACATCTGAGTAACGGACTCTATATCGTGAAGGCCGTCACCAATGTGGGCGAAATCCATCAGGTGATTCTAAAAAAGTAACCTCCATGGCTGTCGCTTAGCCTGTGGCAATGCCGCAGGAAACGAGGACCGTGGAAAAGCATGGAGCAGATGGAATTCTGGGCCCTGCAAAGGCCGAGTGGTTAACCCAAAATAGTCCATTAGGGGGGAGCCGGCATTCTCCAATAGCTTTGTAATGAATGCCCCCGCCTCCCCCATTTGCAGGGCAAGTTTCACGATTGTGGTGTCGCCTCGAGGGTGGGAGGCTAGTTCTTCCCGTTGGCTAATGCCGCCAGGACCAGGACCAGAGGGGCGTTCCAGTTGATGCAGGTTTCATTGCTGGCAAAGGCCTCCTGATGGTCATAATAGGCGAGGCCGGGTTCGCCGTGCGGATAGCGCACCCCCCAGGAATCCTGCTTGATGTCGTCCTCCCGGTTGGAGTTCACTCCGCCGACCAGAAAGCCCGGGAAGGGGGCTTCCACGGTGTCGCCCCCCATGATGCGGTGGTGCGGAAACCGGGGTGCGGTTGCTGAGGAGCCTGTCACGAAGCTCACCCCCAGGGCGTTGCGTCCGTAAATGTAATCGGTGATTTCCGCCACGGTGGCGAGGATCGTGGGGTCGTGGTTCCAGGTCCCGGTGACTGCGGCGGTCATGGCCTGGTTCAAGTAGGCGCCGTTGGATCCCCAATAGAATGTTTCCAGGGGGACACGGAACGCGGACTCCAAAACGGCTTTTTGGATGATCTTTGTTTGTGCATCAAGTTGCTTGCGCGCCCGATCGCGCAAGGTCGTGTCGCGGTTCTGCCGGGCGAGGAGAATCCACCCTAAGTTGCCCGTGCTTTGCCACGAGGCCGCGGTCTGCGCGGGAATTTGGTCCAACCGGTTGCGCAATCGGGCCAGCAACGTTGTGTCTCCGGTTTCGCGCCAGAGCGCCGCTTCGGCCCAGAGAAATTCGTCGCGGAAGTCGGAGTCGTCATAGAGTCCGCTGCCTTCGCCGTGGTTGGGGAACGGAACGTCGGGGTGTCCCTGGGCCCATTGGTAGGCCCGTTTCGCTTGGCGTAGGCAACGCTCGGCGAATTTTTTGTCCGTTTTGGCGAATACGTGGTGCGCCTGGGCGAGCGCCGCGGCGAAGTTTAGTGTGGACGTGGTGGATTTGCCGATGACGTTGCGTGGGTTTGTCGTCTGGTTGGGCATCATGAATCCATCCCAGTTATTGGCAGCCACCTTGAAGAACACCCCTCCATCCTGGTCCTGCATGCGCAGAAACCACTCCAATTCGTAGCGAACCTCGTCCAGCAAGTCGGGCCTATGGTTGTGCGATTCTGGAATTCCCAAATCGTCGAAGGCGGTGGCCTGCGGATAAAGCTCCGCTGCCAGCATCAGGGTGGCCACGGAGATACCTCCGTTGACGACGTATTTGCCATAGTCACCCGCATCGTACCAACCGCCGTGGGCATCCCAGGTTCCGGTACGGTTCATCGATGGGTGGAAGAGCAGCGCCGTGTCACGGTGGGCGATGGGACGCGCGTACTTGCCAACAAACTTTGGGCTCAGCGCCATGCCGCTGCGTTGGAAGAAATAGGATTTGAGCGCATCGCGTAGTTGGAATTTTGGCCAGGCCGCGTCGATGCGGAAGGGGGCGCTTTGTACGCTGTCATTGACCCACAGGCGATAAAGCCCCGGTTTTAGCACCTTGGAGAAATCAGCCAGACGGACCGAATCGCCCGAAGGCGCCCAGTCTCCGTTGGGAATCAAGGGGCCCTCATAAGCCTTGCGGCCTGTGCTGTCGAGCAACAGGAAGGTCTCATCTGAATCATTGGTGACCAAGGCGATCTTGGTGGCCCAAGGGAGATAGCCGATCTGGGAATAACGGACGGCGGCGTTATGGCTGTCGTGTTCCGATACGTCCTTCTGGTTGGTGAGGACTAGAGAGCCAACGTCCAGCGTGCCTTGCTGGTTGTAGTCCATCGAGTAGAGGGCTATGCTGTGGATGTGGCCCAAATCGAGCCTGCGGTTCGGCTGGGCATTCTCCGGTTGCCAGTATTTTTCCAGCGTAAAATCGCAGAAACGGAAGACCACATCCCGCCAATCGTCGCCAACTTCTGCACTGGCAATCCAGGATTCGTTGGTGCTGTCCACCAAACGGATGCCGATACGGCCAAAACGCTTATGTCCATTGACGGATGCGCGGATGCCTCGCCAAGCGGAAAAATCATTACGCAGATGGACGCTGTCCAGGTCCAGAATCGCGTTGGCCCAGGGTTGCACGTCGTATTCCATGCGTAAAAAGGCCCTCCCTGCGTCCACGGGGAAGCTTAGGGAAAGTCTGGACGTCGGCGCCATGACCCGGAGCCAGGCGCTGTTGCGTTTTCCGTTGCCGAAGTCCTCCACAATGGTGTCCAGCGAGGAACCCTGAAATTTGTCCCAGTATGCCTGCGCGTCAAAGGTTCCTGCGGGCAGATCGATCAGGCTGATCTGCGCGAATTCCAGGACAACCTGTTCCTCTGGCAGGCTGGGGTTGGCGGTGCGGTCCACGGAAAAGCGCACCCCGTCCAAATGGCTCCAGTCCATTTTTGCGGTAATGCCGGAGTGGGATTCCGGGTTCCACCAGACCCCCATGTCGGGAAAATCGAACAAGGGGATCACCACCCTTTGCCAGACCGTGTCGGTTTTCGCGTAGTCCTGCAGGCGCACGCGGGTTTCCACGCTCCGGTTGGGACCATCCGACTCGTCATCCAGTAGTCCGACATAGGCCTTTAGGTCAGCGGCATTGCCTCGTACCCAAAAACAGAGCGCCAACTTGCGGAGCGTTGCGGAGATGTCGTGGTTTGCGGGCAACTTCAAGGCTCCACCACTATAATCCCGGTTGTCCATGGACAGGCGCAGAAGGGCGCGGGAGTTTTGCCTAGTGGGCAACAGGTCGGCTTGGGTGTTGCCGCCGTAAATGTAATGCCAGCCCCCGGGCGGGAGGGAGCCGTCGAAAAAGGAGAGGCGTAACTGGCTGGCCGGAGTCAATTGCGGCAGGCTTGCCGGCACGGACGTGGCCTGGCGTTGCCCGACGGGAAGGGAGGAGATCAGGATGTCCTGGAACTGGACGACCACTGGTTGTGCGCGTCCCAGATTCTGGTCCGAATTGATGTGGAGGCCGCAGATGTGGCTCCAGTCCATGGGGCCAGATTCCCCTTTATGGCTGACGTTGTTCCAGCCAGCTCCAAGACTGGAAAACGTCCGCAAGGGAAAATGGAAGGTCTGCCAGCAGGTGTCCAAAACCAAAGCCTGGCCAGTGAAGCGCCGTGGACGTCCAGAGACGCTGTCCTCAAAACCCACCGAAACCACTTCGTCCTTGCGCAGGGCGCGGGCACGAAAGGCGAGTTCCAAGGTATCGCGGCCGCTCCAGTCCAAATTTTTGCCTCCTGGCACGCCGACAAAGAATCCTGAATAGGCGGAGGGGTCCCCGCGATATTCGAAATAACTGGAGCCCTTTTCCGTGACCATTTTTCCCTGGGTCGATCCCCCGAAGGCGTAATGCAGGGGAGGAAGCCCCTGGGGCATCCAGGGCTGATTTGCCAAGATCAGGCTAGCGAGGCAGAAAACGATGGGCAGAAACAACCGGAACATGGCGCACTCCTTGCTGATGTTCTCTTAAAGAATAACGGAATGAGTCATCAAGGGTTTGTCGGGAATGCGAAAAAACTCAGAATTTCGGCATTTTTGTGCAAGGTCGCAAGGATCGGTGCAAAAAGGCATAAGCGGATTCCCTTCGGGCGCCTCCATGCGGCATGATGTTGCACTGCTTGTAGTCATCCCTCGATATAAGCCAGCGCAGAATCTAGTGTTCTCACGAAGTGGTTTTATGCAAACTTGAATTCAGACGTGAGCTGGCCTACGAAGGTGGCGAAATAGCCCTCCGAGGCATTCGGCATTCGTGGAAAAACCAGAGACCGCCTATGCCATCGCGTCTCGTTTGGTCTTACCCTAAAAACAACGTACCAACCAAATTGCCGAGCGACACCCAATTCGTCACTTCATTGAGGGAGGCTCTTCTGCTGAGATTTGCCAACAGAACCTCGGATTAAGCTCGTTGTAGACTCGCACAACGTGGAAGAGAAACGTTATTGTGATAATGCATGTAGAACGTCAAATGTTCCAAGAGTCGATCAAGCCTTTTCGTCGTACACAACGTTCGTCGGAATAAGCGATTCACATTGGCGCGAAGCATTGCGAAGGTATGGTTCACCGAGAAAAGAGGATCGTATCCGAGCTTCTTCAACTCCCCCTGACCCGAATATGCGACGAGAATCGTTTTCAATAACCATAGCCACCGACAGAGGCCTACAACGCGTGTGTTCCATAGCCTCAAACTCATCGAACGGAAGGTTTGAGACAAGGGAAATTTTGCTCAGGAATCGCTCATTTTCCTGTGTACAGATGGCAGCCATAAAGCGAAGTTTTCGCTCGACGGTCACCCGGGTCGTGCAAAGGAGGCGACTCGCACGGCGCAAAGAGACACCCGAGCAGAGGAGGGCGTAAACCTGAAGATTGAGGCGTCGTCGTTTTTGTCCGAACGCCGGTGTCCCCGTGGCGTCGGAAAAGCGTCGTCCACACTCTTTGCAGATATATCGCTGGATATTTCGCCCATCGGAGGGTCGATGGTTGGTTCCCGACTTGGAGTAGTGGTTGGAATGGTGGACTGGATTTGGGCAGCAGCGTTTCATACCCATTCTTGACGAACGAAAGGCCTTACCCCGTCGCCACTGATGGGCTAGCCTAAAGAGAATATGTGCCAGTAACAGCTAAAGCCGAATGATATATGTTTCCGGTCGATGAGGCCCCATTGACATAGCCTTAGGATGGCTTTGAAACAAAAAAAGACCGTCCCGCATTTTTGCAGAGACGGCACAAAAAATTAGGAGAATTAGTCTGCGCAATAGCCAGAAACTTCCAGTCTCTCCTTGACCAGAACAAACAAATAGGTTTGACGAACCATTGCTGTCACCCCAGTCACATTGCCACCATCACACTTCTTTTGCAAATCGGAAATGGCTTGTTCCGCAGTTTCCAACTTCATTGGGGTGAAACCCAAAATATTCATGCTTGTTACGGCGGAGGTCACCTTCGTTCCTGAATTTTTAGCGATTACACCACCCGCCTGCACTGGCATTGTTCCACCGCAACCGGCTAAGAGCAAAGCAGCAACAAGCAATACAAAAATCTTCTTCATTGTTTACCTCGGTATGTGCCAGGGACGATTCCCAGGACTCGCATAAGGTAATAATTTTTAGGGTTTGTCGACTATCGTGTGGGCAAATTTGGTCTCCCGTGCCTATCCGTCAGAGGATCATCTGTTGTTATGCTGGCGTGCCATCTAAAGTCCCGAATCAGGATGATTATCCAGATCGTCAAGGATAGATCGCGTCGCAGACGTCACGGTGAACTTGTTCACGCAGAGACGCGGAGAAAGAGTGAAAGAGGAAAACGTTAAAGATCCAAAGTGGAAAGCTGTAGACGTTGTGGCGGACTCTACTCGACGTTTCTACACTCAGCCCGTAACGACGCGAAACGAGTGCCGTGCTGGAAAATCAAAAACCACAGAGACACGGCGGCTTTCCGATCTGTACAGGGCCCCTCTAAAAATTGTTTTGCGGCCATAAAATCGAGCGAGACCAAGCAAGAGCCGGAACGAAAATGGTGTTATTCGCCACTTTGAGTGACAAGCTATTACGACGTATCATGGGCTTCGCGGAGCAAGCTTCATGGTGGATGCAGCGCAGCTTGTCTGCGTTTCGCTTGTGATAGTGCGAAAAACAGGCCGTGTTGCAACTTTCCTTTTTTCACTTTTAGGCTGTTCCGCAATGTTGCACTTTGCTTTTCCCGGCACGAGGTCCGCGGCGACTAGTTGAAAGAAGCTACCGCCCATGTTCTCCATCCCAAAGGCGGAGTTGTAGGCGATCAGAATAGCGGAAACCCTCTCGTAGCGCCCAAGCAACCACTTCGGGGGCCTTTTCCGTCAATTCCTGCAGGTTCCTCGCTTGAGGCATGAGAAATACGCGACTTTTATCCTGAAAATGAATTTCGTCTACTATTTCCCGTGCCTCTCGAATTTCCTCGTCAGAATTCACCACGAATTTTAGATGAGTTTCTACTGGCCAGCGTTCCATAAATTGGCGCAGAACTCCGGGTCGAAGCCGTGAGGTCTCATGCCGCACATGCCATTCTGGGTATAAGATCTCGTCGGGTGTGGAATTCCGAAGTTTGGGTGAAATGCAAATTAAATCCGCATCGACCTCCTGGAACAGGGTCCCAGAGGTTTCAAGATGCACTGGGTGTCCCGCGGTTCGCAGGGTATTACACAGTCC
>DATIQS010000422.1:0-5689 GCA_035470605.1 Fibrobacteraceae bacterium | reverse complement strand
ATAGCTCCGTGACTTTAGCCCAACCCAGATAAGCACGCAACCAGGCACTCGGTAACACCGGGAAGAAACCATTGCCCGCATTGTACCCAGCAAAATCCATCACATCAAAATAGCCCAACCGGGAAATACCCTCCACCACATCGTAAGTCAGAGGCAGTCCAATCTGCTGACCGATTTGGCTTACCAACACACCGTTGATGCCCCAATTCAAACCATCCTGAGAAGCGGTCTCGCTCACGACCATCACCTCGTGAACCGTATCCACCACCATGCCAGTCAAAGCAATTCCCAAGGAATCCTCTGGATGCGCCGTGTCCGCAGCCAAATAGGGCCAAGCGTCAGCAGGCACAAAAATATCGAGGAAATCTCCTTGGGTATCCGCACCATCACTGCCAAGCGTACCTCCATCCACTAAGCGAGATGCCCCCGCATGGATGATCATAAACACCCGGTGACGATCGCCGCTGGTGGGCAGGCTATCCGCAAAAGGGCCAGAAGCATCCGCCGCAGCCTTGTGGATGGCGTCGCTTACAAAATCCAAATAGTCTCGCGTGCGTGCAGAATCGTAGGCTGCCACCTTTTCATCGCTTTTGCGAGCCGTACGGTTGTAGTCGATAATGTGTTTATCTACCGTATAAGACTGGCTACCATTCTGGGGGAACACCTTATATTCAATCACCAATTGCCCGTTACTGGCTGCAAGAAAATAATTACGCGCGAACTGGAAATGTTTTTCCCAATAGGCGGAACTGGCCCGACTGCCGCGGGGATCCAGAGAATAGTTGGAACCAGCGGTGTCGGCGTCACTATCAAAGGTACCACGCCCCGTGGTCAGGGAATTGTCTGTGTCCTCATACTGGAACTCAACCTTGATCGCGTAGATCTCCAACGTATCTGGCGTACCTGTGGAAATGCGGGGTAACAAGGAAGCACTGACGACAACCGCGCCAGCAAGCAAAAATGGCATGAAATTCATAGAGGGAAAGGTACAAAAAACGGTAATTATCCAGACGGTTCCGGCTCCAGAGGGACGTCTGCTGCGGAACCGATGTGCCCGACCCTGCTGCACGTCGGTTGAAATATCGGCGGGCAATCATAACGTTCCGCTGACAGGAATTGGTTTGGGGGCCGGAACCGATGGATAACGGCTCGGAACGAGGTGATAAAAAACGGCTCCAGATGAAAGGCTGCTGCGGAACCGATGTGCCCGACCCTGCTGCACGTCGGTTGAAATATCGGCGGGCAATCATAACGTTCCGCTGACAGGAATTGGTTTGGGGGCCGGAACCGCTGGATAACGGCTCGGAACGAGGTGATAAAAAACGGCTCCAGATGAAAGGCTGCTGCGGAACTGATGTGCCCGACCCTGCTGCACGTCGGTTGAAATATCGGCGGGCAATCATAACGTTCCGCTGACAGGAGTTGGTTTGGGGGCCGGAACCGCTGGATAACGGCTCGGAACGAGGTGATAAAACCGGCTCCAAAGAGAAGTCCGTAGCGAAATCGATGCGCTGATGTCTCCGTTCGAGCTTGCTCGTTTACGGAGACATATCCAAGGTAGGCTCGTGTTGCGGAACGAAGTGACCGTCAGTTGCCGCTGGTCAGTTGGATGATGTCTCCGTTCTGATATGCCAATTCAGCTTTAGCTGCTACTGGCACATATCCTCGAGGAGGGCTCTGCCTGAATTCCACAAAGTGAACAGCACCTGGCAAACAAGCAAAGCCTGAAGCCGTTGAGCGATGCATCACATTCCAGCAACGCCCAGCCAACGGAAAACACGTCGACCGGAGACATAGGCTCCATGGAGTACAACTGAAGTTCACTTTCCAAGGATTCCCCATTCTTTTTGCGTTTTTGCGTTTAAATTTATACAATAACGTCTGCAAAAACGGCACAAGATTAAATGAGGAATCAATGGCAAAAGACAGCAAAAATTCGCGCCCCGAAAGAGTAGAAGAGCTCTCCCAAAAAATCGGAATCGCAGTGGGTCAGGATTTGCAATCTCTCCGCAACATCAACACCAAAACCAAACTACTCTCTCTCAACGCACGAATTGAGGCCGCTCATGCTGGAGCGGCAGGCGCTGCTTTTGCCGTTGTCGCGAATGAAGTCATGGAATTATCCAAAAACATGGACGAATCCTTCCGTCACCTGGAAGAGAATACAACACCATTGCTTGTCGAACTTGAAAAAATTGGTAGTGTGCTGGCAAAAGACGTCCGAGGCCAACGCCTTGCGGACCTTGCCGCAGCAAATTTAGATGTAATCGACCGGAATCTTTATGAGCGATCTTGCGATGTCCGTTGGTGGGCCACAGATAGTGGACTTGTTTCCGCACTAGCCTCACAGGAAGAATCGATTCTACGGCATGCATCACAGCGCATGGGGACCATTCTGGATTCCTATACCGTCTATTTTGATCTCGTGCTATGTGACCTTCAAGGAACGGTCGTTGCCAATGGACGCCCAGCTCTCTACCGTTCTCAAGGGATGAATATAAGCCATCACACTTGGTTCCAGCAGGGATTGGCGACCAAATCAGGCACTGAATTTGGATTCGAGGGGATGCACAGCTCTTCTCTTGTTAATGGAGAGCGCGTTCTGGTTTATTCCACTGCTGTCCGTGAAAATGGCAATGAAACCGGCCAACCCATTGGGGTCCTCGGTGTCATCTATCGATGGGAAGACCTTGGCCAAAAAATCGTCGATTCCGTGGCACTCTCTGACGAAGAGATGAAACGAACGCGAGTTTTGATCGTGGAGAGAAATGGCCGGATTATCGCATCTTCTAAGGGTTTGTCCGACCAAGAAGAATTCGTCCCACTAGCTGAATGGTTGTCTCTGAGTCCAGACCCTCGTTTCCATACGCTAATTCAAGAAGAGTCTCTGCTGGGGCTGGCCCGATCGCAAGGATTTGAAACATACGCGACAGGCTGGAGTAGCGCGCTATTGCAAAAATTAGAGGTGTAACTGGTTATATTTGCGCTGTAACCCTTATGTGAGGTCATCATGTCTAGCGTAAAAAAGATCAAGAAAGCGGTCCTTGCCTATTCCGGTGGTTTGGATACGTCGATTATCATCCCCTGGTTGAAAGAAAACTACGGCTGCGAAGTGATCGCTTTTGCGGCTGATTTGGGACAAGGCGACTGCGATGCAAAGGCGTTGACCGAAAAAGCCATTGCGACGGGCGCATCGAAATGTTATGTGCTTGATTTGCGCAAAGAATTTCTAGAAGACTATGTATGGCCGACCTTGCGTGCGGGCGCAAAATACGAAGGGACCTATTTGCTGGGGACCTCATTTGCTCGCCCCCTCATCGCCAAGCACCAGGTGCTGATCGCGGAAAAGGAGGGCGCCGATGCGGTTGCTCACGGCGCCACGGGGAAAGGCAACGACCAAGTGCGTTTTGAACTCACCTATGCGGCCATGAATCCACGTCTGGCGGTGATTGCCCCCTGGAAAGACCCCATGTGGCACATCCATAGCCGCGAGGACGCCATTGACTACGCGCAACAACGCAAGATCCCGATCACCGTTTCCAAGAAGAAGATTTATTCCGAAGACGGCAACTTGTGGCACCTCTCTCATGAGGGTGGCATTCTCGAATATCCAGACAAGGAACACAACTACGACATGCTCAAGTTGTCCAAAACCTTTGAGAAAGCTCCCAATAAGCCAGGTTATGTGACCATCGGCTTTGAAAAAGGTACGCCTGTATCTGTGGATGGCAAAAAAATGGGTGCCGTGGAATTGCTTATCACCCTGAATAAAATTGGTGGAGAGCATGCCTGTGGCCTGTTGGATATCGTAGAAAATCGTCTGGTTGGCCTCAAGAGCCGTGGCGTCTATGAGACTCCGGGGGGTGCTTTGCTGTATCGTGCGCATGAGCTGCTGGAAACCCTGGTCCTAGACAAGGATACCCTAGCAGAGAAACAGAAGCTTGCGCAGACTTACGCCTTCTTGGTGTACAACGGTCAATGGTTTACTCCTCTTCGCCAGGCGATCGATGCCTTTGTGGACGAGACACAAAAGGTGGTCACTGGTTCTGTCCGTTTGAAACTCTATAAGGGCAACATCATCCCCGCCGGCTATTCAAGCCCATTTAGTCTGTACGATGCCGACCTGGGAGGTTTCTCTGACGTGGATATGTACGACCAAAAGGACGCGACTGGGTTCATCCGGTGTTTCGGTCTGCCTATGAAAACTCGTGGGTTGTTACTCGGGAAAAAGACCAATGTGAATTTTGGTAAGAAACTTCCGCCGATCGTGGACAAAGCGGCCAAAGCCAGTCGAAAATAATTTGTGTTTTTTTGAGAACGGTTGCAACAGGTGTTGCAACCGTTTTTTAGTGTAAATCCAGGGAATCCAACAATTTTTGCATTTTCGACTTTTCAGCCTGAAGGGAGTCAATGCGCACTTTTGTCGTGTGAATCGATGCGCGTAATTTTACCTTCCGAGCTTCCTCAATCGGATCGGAACAGGCATACAGGGCAAGGAGCCCAAAGAAGGTAAAGACCATCCATTTTTTTTCTGGCATCGTTCAACATTAGAAAAACATGATGTACGCTGGATGGAAATAGGATAGGATATCGCAGGGATATCTTTTTTCAAGGGAAACAGAATGTCACACATTTTCCAAGTTAAATCACTTCGGAGCAAAATGATGCTGCCCATCCTTTCTTTGATGGGCTTTGGCGTGATTCTACTAACTTTTTTCCTTGTAGAGCGTTTTACTGCATTGCAAAGTAAAACGATCGAGCAATGGGTCATTTCTGCGACGGATGCACAAGCGAAAACGATGGCTGGGCACCTGGGAAATTTCGTGGCTCAAACCAGGACGATGGCTCAACTGGCGGAAGAACTCGAAAAGAATCCTGACGCATTGAAAGCAAAAGAACTGGATGACGTGGCAAAAAAGATTTTAGCGACGTCGCACGGAATCCAGTGTGTTTATTTCATGTTTGTCCGTGGCGCCTATTTTTCCCCATCCATGACCCAAGAGGGGATGTATCATAATTTTGCATGGTACCAGACCCCGAATGGGCCTGCCAGGGATGGAGACCCCGGTGGCTTTCCCATTGGGCACACCCCTGCTGACGACTATTTTCGGATTCCAGAGCGAACAGGACACGAGGCAATCACCAATCCATATTATTATCGATATACGGGGTCTTCGGATAGTCTTCTTGTCGCTTCTTTTACCTATCCGATTTTTATAAAAGGCCATTTTGCTGGAATTGCTGGAATGGATCTAACCCTTAAGGACATTTGGAAAGACATCGTGTCCAAAAATGACTTGACGGATGGAGCCTATGCGTTCCTAGTAGCGAACAATGGCTTTTGCGCTGCGCATCCCAAACCGGAAGCAATAGGCACCATCGTCGGCTCCAAGAGCGATATTCCTGATTCTTCCAAAAAAGCCCTTTTGAATGCGATACAGCAGGGCAATAAATTCTGGGTGGAAACACCCAATCAGGCAACAGGTATTCTTTCCCGTTTAAGTTTTTCTCCGATCCAAATTGGAAACACAGGCACTCCTTGGTCTTTGGGGACCGTTTTTTCGATGACCACCATTTTGGAGCCTGTATTCAATCTCCGTAACCTCGCGTTATTGGTCTCACTAATCATTCTTGTCGCTTTAGGTTTTCTCATTTTCTGGGTAAGTTCTTCGATTGCCAAGCCTGTAAA
>DATIQS010000421.1:0-3185 GCA_035470605.1 Fibrobacteraceae bacterium | reverse complement strand
CACCACTCCGGTGGATTTCCCCGCCAGTGACGCAGACTCCACCACCGTCAATAAGGGAAGCGAATCCTGCCCAACACCAATGGCCGCATCATAGGTTTTTTTCCCCGTGGAAAAAGCGGTGGACGAAGCCGCAGAGTCCGTAGGCTTTCGAGTGACATAAAGGGCATCTGCAGCAGCAGAATCAGGCGAATAGGCTCCTTCCACGGAATAGGTGCTCATCCAGAGCTGCACTGGAAACGAGTTCAAAATGGAACTATCCTTTCCCATCCGGTAAGCATTAATCGCCTGGAACTGTTTTGCACCACAGCCGTCACCAATCATCAGAATAATATTGCGCGGAACCGTTGCCCAAGCCCCGGACGCGAGCCCCAAGCAGCATAAGAAACAGGCCAAATTTCGCATACCCCTTATTTAATAATTTTTCGACATGGCAGAAGCCAATAAACTTGGTATAATCCGACGGTGAACGTCGTCATCATTGAAGATCGCCCTGCCCGTCTGGCTCCCCTGATCCGCCGTATTGAAATCAGCCTAGGGCATGACTGCCGCGTTTTCGCCACCGTGGAACAAGCCCAGAATTTTCTTTCCACGCCAGATTCTCAAGTTGTCGCCGTCATCGAAAACCAAAAATTCTGTCAGGAAAAATTTTATCACTTTGGTGAAATTCCCATTATTATCGTTAGCGATGGACTTCCCGTCGAAAGCTCTCTGCTCCTACGGGCCGAAAATGTGCTGGACTACATCATGGATTACGGTGTCCACAATTACGGACACATTATCAGTCTGCTCCGTCGGGCGCAATTCCATAGCCAAATTCGGCTCCTCGTGGTGGACAACGAACCCAGTGTCCGCAACCTATTCTGTAACCTACTGAAGAAGCACGGGTTTCAGATGTTGCAGGCCAAAAACGGACGCGAGGCGCTGGAAATTCTGGCGGAGCATCCCGAGGTCCGCCTGGTGCTCACCGATATGGAAATGCCTGGCATGGACGGTGCAACTTTAATCCCGATCATCCGGGAGCGCCACAATAAACAGGAACTCCCCGTAATTGGCCTCGCCAATCCGAATGATGACAGCGAAGCGGTTCAGTTCTTACGCCTCGGTGCAAATGACGTCCTGACCAAGCCCCCAATGGCTCTCCACGAAGTACTTGTCCGCGTAACCCAGAATTTAGCCTTAGCCGAAGCCTTTGAAGAAATCGTAGAACTTGGACGCAAAGACTTTCTGACGGGGCTTTTTAATCGGCGTTATTTCTACGACACTGCTGAAAAAATATTTGCTCAATCTCGCCGAGGCCGAATAAATGTGGCTGTAGCCATGATGGACATCGACGACTTCAAACGAGTGAATGACTCTTATGGCCATGGCGCTGGAGACATGGCGATCGCCGATGTGGCTCGCATTCTGAAAGGCAGCCTCCGAGAAACCGATGTCATTGCGCGTTTTGGTGGAGAAGAATTCTGTGTGCTCTTCGCCGGTTTAGAAACCAGCCGTGACGCGATTAGCGTTTCGGAACGGCTAATAGCAAAGATTGCCTCGCACCGAATGCGCTATGACGGTCATGAATTTTCCGTAACCCTTAGCTGCGGAGTCGCCATCCGACACCGGGATACGCTGGAATCTATCATCCAGGAATCCGATCGAATGCTTTATCGCGCCAAAGAGCAAGGAAAAAATCGCGTCATTGCCGACTCAGCAAACTAATCCGAAATTTTTAGCCAAGCGCCTGTCGCAGGTCCGCAAGAATATCATCAATATGTTCAATGCCCACAGAAAGGCGAATCAGATCGGGCCCGACTCCCGCTTCTGCGAGTTGCGCGTCATTCAATTGTCTGTGGGTCGTACTTGCGGGATGCAGGACACAGGTTCGCGCATCCGCCACATGAGTCACGATGGCCGCAAGACGCAAGGAATCCATAAATTTTATAGCAGCCGCACGACCGCCTTTTACACCAAAGGAAATCACACCACAGGTTCCATTAGGCATGTATCGCTGGGCCAGCGCATAATATTTATTCCCAGGTAACCCAGGGTAATTCACCCAACTTACTTGGGGATGGTTCTCCAACATTTGAGCCACTGTCAAAGCATTGGCACAGTGCCGTTCCATACGCAAGGACAAGGTTTCTAAACCCATATTTAACAGGAAAGCGTTCATTGGACTCGGCGCGGGTCCCAAATCGCGCATCAGATGGGTTCGGCACTTCGTAATGTAAGCGGCTGATCCGAACTGTTGTGTGTATACAATTCCATGATAGGACTCATCCGGGGTTGTTAGTTCAGGATAACGACCTCCGGCGTTCCAATCAAATTTTCCACTGTCCACGATACACCCACCCAAGGAACAGGCATGGCCATCCATATATTTCGTGGTGGAGTGCGTCACAACATCTGCTCCATGTTCAAAGGGGCGACAATTGACTGGAGTGGGAAAGGTGTTGTCCACAATCAATGGCACACCATGTGCATGAGCGGCCCGCGAAAAAAGGGCAATATCCAACACGACCAACGACGGATTGGTGAGCGCCTCGGAAAAGACCAGACGTGTATTGGGACGGAAGGCGGCATTCAACTCCTCTTCCGTGGAATCTGGAGAGACAAACGTGAATTCAATCCCCATCTCACGCACAGTCTTGTTGAACAAATTAAACGTCCCACCATAAACGGCAGCGACACAAATGACATGATCCCCATGGTGTGCAATGTTGAGAACGGAAATGAGAGATGCGGCCTGTCCCGAAGAGCAAAGCAAAGCCCCCACCCCGCCTTCCAAATCCGCAATTTTTTGTTCCACTGCGGCACAGGTTGGATTCCCAAGGCGCGTATAAAAAAATCCATCCGTTTCCAAGTCAAAGAGTTTCCCCATAGAAGCGGCGCTCTCATAGCGGAACGTTGTGCTTTGAACAATGGGAAGAACGCGGGATTCACCATCCTTCGGGGAGTATCCCGATTGGATACATTTGGTATTTAAATGATAAGTCATGGCGCGTAATCTAGAAATCCCGCGCAATTCTAAATGGATCAGGCCAGCAATTGCAGACGAATATTTTCCACTTTTTCTCGTAACAGGAGGTTCTTCTGCAACTGAAGGTCAATGGATTTGATACACGCAATTGCCGTGCTGTAATCCCGATTGAACTGCCTCCCGATCGCCTCCAAGGAATAATCCGTAAGATCTCGACAGA
>DATIQS010000420.1:0-2916 GCA_035470605.1 Fibrobacteraceae bacterium | reverse complement strand
TGCTGAATCGCATGCCCTGCTCCGTGTAATTTTCCTTGAAACGTGGGGATGGATGTGAAGCCTTCTCCATTATTTTCTATGGCGGTTGCGGATGCGTCAATATCTGCAGTCAATCGATAGATTGCGGTATCCGAGCAGAGTAAACCGCTGGCGACTTGCTTCAAATCCGCATAATCAGCCACGAGGAATTCTCCAGAGGAATTCGTGTCCAAATCGCATGGGGTTTGAACTGTGATTTCGCTTCCGTAGTCTGTCCCAGAATCGTTCACCGCATAGGCTCTTACGTGATATTTGATTGCAGCAGATAAGTTGGTAAGGGTTGTGGAATAAGTCCCGGTATCCGTTGTTGTCCCTAGGTTGATGACGCTATCGGCTAAGGTAGGAGAGCCTGTGGTGTTCCAACAAAAACCATACGCAGTGGCGGGGAGGGCCCCGAGCCAGTCTAAATTTTCTTCCAAGGTGACGGATGAGGCGGTGACGCTGCTTGTGGAAAGCGTCCGAATGGAGGGCGCATAGGCTTTTCGAGACAAATCCCATCTTTGAAGATAGGGGTAGCCTTGGTTGGCGTTGCTGGAAATGGCCCAGGTGTTGGTGAAATCCCAGCCAGAGTCTGTGTAGGTACTTTGTGTTCGCATCTCCTCCATGGATTTCGCATTTCCGGCTTTGCTGCTGATTTGTCCGGTCGCTGTCGTGTCCCAAAAACAGGCAGTTGCGCCAGCAAAATCGCTTACGGAATCCGTATATCCCACAAACCCGCTTAGATCTGTACCGTCGCCGCTGACCAATCCTGCGGCATAGGAATTCTGCAAGGAGACCACATTGGATTTCCCGACCAATCCCCCAATATTTGCTGTCGTTCCGCTGACATCACCGATGGCATAGGAAGACCGAATTCCGCTAATCGATAGAAAACCCACGAGTCCCCCCACATTGGAGCCCCCTGTTACTGTGCCGGAAGCGTAGCTTTCCGTAATGGTGTCGCTCACCAGATATCCCACGAGCCCCCCCACATTTGTGGAGCCAGTCACAGAGCCGCTGGCGAAAGCCCCGTTTATCGTCGTGCTGATGGCGTAGCCGACCAATCCACCGACGTTCGCTGAATCTCCTGACACCAATCCTGTTGCATAGCATCCGATGATTTCGATGCTATTGGCGAATCCCACGAGTCCTCCCGCGTTTCCTGCGCAGCCCTGAACATTGCCTGTCGCATAGGAATTTTCGATCGTATCTGTGGAGATGGCGGAACCCACCAATCCTCCTATAGAACCCGAGTCTGTGGAGACCGAAACCTCTGCATAAGAATTATCGATGCGAACGTTTCCGTTTACGTATCCCGTCAGTCCACCGGCGGCTCCTGATAATCCAGAAACCGTACCGGTCGCAGAAGAGGTCTCTAGTGTTCCTCCCTTCATAAATCCAATGAGGCTCCCTACGGAAAAAAAACCGGAGATGGATGCGTCGGTCAGGACGACATTTTGAATCGTCGCATCGTTCGTGGTCCCAAATAAGCCGACACAGTCTCTGCTATTGCGGTGAATTTGTAATCCGCTGATGCTGTATCCCTGGCCATCATAAGCCCCCGTAAACAAAACAATTGGCATAAAGCCGGAATCGTTGTCCCAGCTCGCGGTAGGGGACGCATCGATATCGGCGGTCTGTACAAACGTATCGGCCCAGGCGTTTTGATTCTGCGATAGCCAGTATAGGTTTTCCAGCGAGGCGATTTGGTATGGACTGTTCGTTGTTCCGGACCCTTCTGGTGCCGTGGCGGTTTGGCCCAGAGAAAGGGAAATAAGTCCAACGAGAAGGATGGGTAAGGGTAAAACTTTCATAGCACTCCCAAGTGTTTTCGGGCGGAAATGTAAAAACTCGGTGTCGCAAGAATCCTCTTGAATTCGAATTTGATCGAATCAACCATCCTTCTCGATTTTGGAGGGAACTCATTCCTATTTTTGGCTTATGGATTTCAATGCGATTTTTTCCTCAGAACGGGATTTTCCTCAATGGGGACTCCAAGGTCTGGACGGCGCTCCTGCGCGGCTTTTTCAGAACATCAACAGCACCAATCGCTGGTTGCGCGAGCATGCATCCGAGTGCGTGCCTGGTACATTGGCTTTGGCGAACCAGCAAAGCGCAGGACGGGGTCGTTTCGATCGCGTCTGGTGTTCTCCGGTTGGGAAAAATCTTTACTTTAGTCTGCTACTGGCTCCGTCTGGGGTGTCTGTGACGCAGTGGCCGCATCTGACTCAGGTCGCTGCGATTACCTTGGCTCAGCTTTATCAGGATCTCGGCCTTGAGGCTCATGTGAAGTGGCCTAACGATGTGCTTTGGAATCGGCATAAAATGTGTGGCCTTTTGGCGGAACGGGCCCAGGGTGCTTGGGGCGATGCGCTGGTGCTTGGCATCGGAATCAATGTGAACAGCGAGCCTGCTGATTTTGCTGATTTGGGACGCCTCGCTGCGAGTTTGCGGATTGCCTTGGGGAAACCACTTAACCGTGAGGCGCTTCTTGCGGAGTACTTAAAGCGACTGGCTTCGGCGTTTCTGTGCTTTGCGCAGAAGGGAGTGGCTCCGTGGCTTGAAATTTGGCGGACGATGCCCAATTTCGTCGGCTCCAAGGCGCGTCTCGTGCTGGTGGACAAAACGCTAGCCGGAACGATTGCGGGAATCCGCGACGATGGGAGCCTCTGGTTTTTACCCGATGGCGCATCGGAACCCTTGTCCGTCTATTCTGGTGACCTGGAAGTGTGATTTTTCAGATCAGAGCCTTTCTTTTTTGGCGCTTCCGACTATCGTGTGGGTAAATTTGGTACCCCGTGCGGAATCTGGTGAACTTCTTCTCTCCCCCATCCTGGGGCTTCAAGTCGATTTTTATCCAGCGCATAGGAACGACGGGCCAATCGCGGGAGCCGAGCG
>DATIQS010000419.1:0-4534 GCA_035470605.1 Fibrobacteraceae bacterium | reverse complement strand
ATCCTTGGGCGACGGGCTGCTGTTGTTGCGGATCGCGAAGGCGTCACTCGTGATCGGCATTATCAGGAAGCGGATTGGATGGGAACCCCTTTCCAACTGGTGGATACCGGTGGATTTTTGCCGGATGATCGGGTGGATGTTTTCGCCGACTCAGTCCGGCAACAGATTTTTGCGGCGATTGAACAGGCTGATTTGGTTCTTTTCATGGTGGATGTGCGGGTCGGCCCTCAGGCTCTGGATCAGCAGTTTGCGCGTCTCGTTCAAAAGGCGGGAAAGCCGACACTCCTTGTGGCAAACAAATCGGAAAAGGAACAGGATCGCACGGAACCTTGGGCGTTTTTGGGTCTCGGGCTCGGGGAACCCCGCATGGTTTCCGCCCTGACAGGCTACGCAGTTCGAAGTCTTATGGAAGAGGTGCTCGGACTTTTGCCCAAAACCGGAGCCGTCTCCAATCAAGGAGCCCAACCCGATCCATCTGTGATACGATTTGCGGTTTTAGGTCGTCCCAATGCAGGAAAGTCCACCCTTCTGAATCGAATTCTTGGCGAGGATCGCTTGGTGGTTTCGGACATTCCTGGGACCACGCGAGATTCCATCGACGTCGAGTTCAATTGGCAAGGACGCAAATTTGTGGTGACGGATACGGCAGGCCTGCGCAAAAAGGCCAAGGTGGAGGACGAGGTGGAGGTCTTCTCCAACATGCGTACCCTGGAATCCATCCGCCGCTCCGATGTCTGTGTGCTCCTTGTGGATGCGACTCGAGGTCTTGAAATTCAGGACTTTCGCATTCTGGAACAGATTCGTCAGGCCGGCAAGGGGCTTGTGCTCCTCTTTAACAAATGGGACATCCTGCCGGGCAAGGATGCCAAGAGCTTCGATCATTTGGTGAAGGCGATCACCGAAAAGGAAACCTTGCTGCAATGGTCGCCGATCATTGCAATCTCCGCTCTGGAGGGCCAGAGGGTCCACCGCGTCGTTCAAGAAATCGTCACGGTATGGACCAATTGCCGCCGCGTGCTGGGACGCGATCGGGTTGCTGAGGTCTTTCAACAGGCGATTCAGGAACGCCCACACCCCATGCGTCGCTCCAAACAGGTGAACCTAGAACGCGCCTGCCAGATTCTTGTGAATCCCCCCGTGATTGCTATTGAAACGAACCGTCCCGAATTGGTGGATGATTCTTACCGACGTTATTTGATGAAGGTATTTTTCCAGCAGTTCTCTCTTTTGGGGGCTCCTTTGCGCTTAAACTTTGTACGTCACCTTGAACTTAGAAAGGATGAAGAACTTGAACAGTTTGGTATCGCTTCCGATTGCGTATCTCCTGGGCTCGATTCCGACGGCCGTATGGACGGCGAGGATCTGGAAGGGGATTGATATCCGCGAGTACGGCTCCAAAAATGCCGGACTCACCAATGTCTTCCGTGTTCTGGGCTGGAAACCCGCGCTACCCGTTGTGATCGTCGATCTCTGCAAGGGAATGCTGGGGCCCTGGATTGCTCTGAAAATCGCCCCGGATCAACCTGTGATTGCACTCCTCGCAGGAATTCTGACCATTCTCGGACATTCCTTCACCTGTCTCGCCGGTTTTCGCGGAGGAAAGGGAGTGCTGACTTCTATGGGAGTCTTCCTGACCCTGAGCCCGGTAGCATCGCTGCTTGCCTTCTCCGTTTGGGTGCTGGTGACTTTTACTTCAGGGTTTGTTTCTCTGGGGTCAATTTTGGCCTGTATCACTCTGGCGCTTCTCCTCCTCTCCGGCTTTCTACAGTGGCCGGTCATTGGCCCTTGGGTGGGGGAGGTTCATCCGGGATTACTGGCGACGGGTGTGGCAACCGCTGCTTTTGTTGTCTATAAGCACAAGGCCAACATGGTGCGCTTGTGGAACGGAACGGAAAATCGGTTTGGGAAACGCGGCAAGAAGCAGGTCACAGTATGAAAATTGCGATTTTAGGTACGGGTGGATGGGGACTAACATTAGGGAAGCATCTCTTTGAAAGCGGAAATTCCGTAGTCTTCTGGACCCACTCCTCCGAGGAGGCGGAACTACTTTCTCGCGAGAATGAATATCGAGACAAGTTACCTGGGGTCAAACTCCCCTCTGGACTCCGCTATTTCACGCATCTTCCTACCGCGATTGGGGGTGCGGAGATGATCGTGCTGGTGGTTCCCTCCCAGTTCACTGCTTCTGTGGCTCGTCAACTGGCCGAAATTCCTCCTTCAGGGGCATCGCCAATTTTGGTTTCCGCCGCCAAAGGGATCACTGAAGACTCCCTACAGCGCATGAGTGAGGTTCTGCTTAGCAACATCCCATGGCTCCGGCCGGAGAATGTCGTTACCCTATCTGGGCCATCCCATGCAGAGGAGGTCTCCCGCGGCATCCCCACCACTGTCGTTTCCGCAGGGCCGGGTGTCGAACAGATTCACAAAGTGCAGGCGCTCTTTAGCAATAGGCATCTACGCGTCTATACCTGTGATGACCAGCTTGGAGTGGAACTCGCCGGTGCCCTGAAAAATGTCATTGCCATCGCTACGGGCATTCTGGATGGATTGGGATTGGGCGACAATACCAAGGGAGCCCTAATGACGCGGGGTCTGGCTGAGATTACCCGTCTAGGAGAGGCGATGGGGGCTAATCCTCGTACCTTTGCTGGCCTTGCAGGAATGGGCGACTTGATCACCACCTGCATGAGTCGTCATTCTCGCAATCGCTATGTGGGGGAACACATCGGTAAGGGTGAACCGATTTCCACGATTCTTTCCGGGATGAAGATGGTCGCCGAGGGGGTTCCCACTTGCCGAAGCGCCCATGCTCTGGCTCAGAAACTCGGGGTGGAAATGCCCATCACAGCAGCCTGTTACGAGGTCCTTTTTTCGGGCAAATCCGTACAGGAGGCGTTGGATCACCTCATGCAGCGCGAACTCAAATCGGAGATTTGGTAGGCGTCCATGCGCTACGGAGAGGGAAAAGAGGAGAAGTTGTACCACCCCATTTCGGAAGTGGCAGAATTGACCGGCGTCCCCGCGCATATCCTTCGATATTGGGAACAGGAAATTCCCATGTTGCGCCCTCGCAAGAATCGTGCGGGCAATCGCGTTTATCGGGAACGGGACATCGAACTGGTGCGACGCATTCGAGAGTTGGTCCAGGGGCAAGGATACACGTTGGATGGAGCCTGCCGTGTCCTAAAAACGCAGCCCATTCAAAGTGAAACCCCATCAACGCTACCGATTTCAGAATCCACCAAAACTTCGGATGTCCCCAGTCGTTCTGCGGAATCGCGTCAGGCTTTGCTGGATGAGCTTCGGGAGATTCGGAACCTCTTGCGCTAAGGTTTTTGGGGGCTTTTTCTTTTCATGATTGCGTTCTTCTCTTGACGTTTTTTGAAAGCCTTTTTATACTTGGCGTGCAAAATTCAACCGTAAAGGATCGCTGTGATCGGTGTTATTGTAAAACCAAACGAACCCTTTGAAAGGGCATTAAAGCGTTTCACCAAGTCTTGCGAAAAGAACGGCATTATTTCTGATGTCAAACGCAATCAGCGTTTTGAAAAGCCATCCGAGGCAAAGAAGCGCATTGAAACCGCTGCTCGTCGTAAGCGTCTCAAAGAGATTGCCGAACAGAACCGCAAGCGTTTGTATTAATTTGGTTTCTTCTTTTCGGGAGTCGTCATCGACGGCTTCCTTTTTTGTGCGCGCCCAGCCCGGGCGCAGTCTTGAAGGTGCAAGCCCTCCCGTAAACTGACCACAGCGAACGAAATAAATCCTACACCAAGCCTCATTGGATGGGGGAAGCTATGAGCTAGCCAAAGGCTAGAGCAGCCTTTGCGGGGCCCTCTCAGGTCCGGCGGCGTAAATCCGGCGGTCGTGCAAGAAAGGACTGCGTTTTTACCCGGGGAGCTCCTGTGTTATGGCTGAAAGGGTAACACCAACTCTCGGTGGAGCAGGAAGTCAGTAGAGGCCGTAGTCGCCACAAGGCGAATGGCTGAACGTGATAATAGTTCGGTATGGTCTTGATCTCATATCCGCTTTGTAGAGAAGCCTCGAAAGAGGGGCGGCGTTTGTGTGGACAGGGTGAAGCCCGATTCCATCATGCGGTGTACGAAAGACGGAAATGGCGGCAAGCGGATACGAACAGGCGTAAGCGATAGATCACGAACCGCCGTATGCGAACCGGTGTGGCAGGGGGACGCGGAATGCTGGTTCCGCACTTCTATGCTGATTTCCGAACAGTACAAAGACATCCACCGTGATCGTTCGGTTGTCTTCTGCAAATCGAGATTTATTTACACGGAGTTACTCGATATAATTCAGGCTTTCTATCATTTTGATTGATTCTGACGATATTTTATTTGTATGAGAAAATATTTTTTACACACTGCAATTCTGGGCATCGCCGTTGTCACAAGCATAAACGCCAAGCCAATGCCCCCATTTCCTGTCACCCGTACCCAGGCCGATGGTTCCACCATTACGATTCAGCTCAAGGGTGACGAGCACCTCAACTACGCGCAGTCCACCGACGGCTATCTGTTGT
>DATIQS010000418.1:0-8218 GCA_035470605.1 Fibrobacteraceae bacterium | reverse complement strand
TGCGTACTGAGTAAAACACCGAGATCTTGTTCCCGACACAGAGTTCGCAACAAGCCCATCAACGAAACCCGATGTGGCAAATCCAAAAATGCGGTGGGTTCATCCAACAAAAGCATCCGCGCCTCCTGAGCCAAAGCTCGCGCAACGGAAAGCCGCTGACGTTCTCCATCACTTAATTCCGAAATTTTGCGCTGAGCCAACGCGGAACAATCGGTCTGCAGCAATGCAGACTGAACAATCTCCCGATCTTTCGCAGAGAGCTTTCCCCACCATCCCGTATGAGGGGAACGTCCCAAAGCCACGCTATCCATGGCACTCATTCCCTGGGGGGCCTGGGACCCTGATGGGACTAAAGCAACACGTCTTGCCCTTTCTGCTAGGGAAAGATCGGGCAACAGAGAACCCTGTAACAAAACATTTCCCGATAGTGCAGGAAGTAAACCAGCCAAAGTGCGCAATAAGGTAGATTTTCCGCTTCCATTGGGGCCTACCAAACAGACCAACTCACCCGGATGAAAGGCAATATCCAAGGGGCCAGCCAAGGCTTTACCCTGCGCATATCCAATTCGCAAATCCGAGGTATTCAGCCAGTCAGTCATCCAACCCTCCATTCCGACGCAAAAGGGCCCAAAACACGACAGGAACACCAATCAAAGCGGTAATGGAATTCAGCGGCAAGACCCCTCCAGAGGACGGTAGGTTGGTGACCCAACCAGCCAAAACAGCCAAGCAGGCCCCCAGAAGCATTGATGCGGGAAGCAAAACCCGGTGGTCCGCCGTATGGAACAAAGAACGGGCCAAATGCGGCACCGCCAACCCCAAAAAACCCACAGGCCCACAAAAAACCGTTACAACCGCCGTCAATAAGGAGGACGCTCCTAGGGTCAAAACCCGATGTTTGCGTACTGCAATTCCAAGACTTTGAGCAACAGTCTCTCCCAACAGGACGGTATTCAAATATTTCAACGAGGGTAGTAAAAGCAGCAGCCCAAAAACGAAAGTTCCCAATAACCAAAACAATTGGTCACCATGAACTCGGCCAAAGCTGCCAAAGCCCCAGCTTAGAAAGGAATGCAAACGTTCTGCGTCACCAAAATGAATCATGAGGCTCACCAAAGCATCCGCCAAATACCCTACCATCAAACCAAGCACCAGTAAGCTCAACGGACTCCGGCAGAAACGAGCCAGCCAGAGGACCACGGCCATGACCCCCATCGCCCCAAAAGTTCCCGCACCGACCACACCACCAGAGATTTGCCCCGCTCCCAACAAGATAGCCCAGGCCACACCCAAGCTGGCCCCCGAACTCACGCCCAATACATAGGGTCCAGCAAGAGGATTACGAAATACCGTTTGCATTACCAATCCAGCTACGGAAATCCCCGCCCCTGCAAGCACAGCCGTACAGGTTCGAGGAATGCGCATGTCCCAGACAATCACCCCTGTAACGCCAGAAGCGCCCCTTCCCATCAACGCCGTCCAAAAATCGGCAAGGGGTATTTTCACCACGCCAATAGACACGGAAAGGAGGAAGGCCAAAAGAAGGGCGACAACCAAGATCAGAAATAAAATGGCATTGCGCACAAAGCCAATTTAGAAACCAAGCTATGTCGGAAGGAATTTTTCTCCGAATTTTGTCTCTTCCTGAAATCGGCATAGGGGCACGGAATCGAGATTCCGCGATCCCCTGCCACACCACCGGACAAGCAGGTCCACATACGGCGGTTCGAAGAGATGAGGCTGCTTTACCGAACCAAGCCTTGGTAGGCACAGTTCATCAAAGTACTTGATTGGCAGAGCATGATTCAGGGCCATGCTGGAGTTATGCCACCATCGGCTGGAGTTGGCGGCGATCTTGCGGACGATCCACTCCGGGACGCGCCGGGCGCAACGTTTGATGCGCACTGCGACCCGGTCTGAACCCATAGCTGTGTGGAGAAAACGTCGGATCGATGGCGGGTTGCAGGATTTGCAAGAGCGCTTGTTGGACGAATCGGTCGATGGTGGTGGGAATGCCGAGCTCGTGAGCTTCTCCGCCTGTCTTGGGAACATGACCCGCTTTACTGGACTCGGGCGCGGTATTGACCTACAAGCAATTGCTCGCGGATCGCTGCCCAGTTTTCCTGTAAATAGGAGACCATCCCATCAACAGTCATCCCATTCAGCCGGGACTACCCCTATTCTGCTTCACTCGCTTTAGGGACTCCAAAAGGGTCCCTCGTTCTAACACGGACTCCATCTGGATGGCCTTGCCTGAGCTCACGACTTCCTTCTTCGCCGTCGCTGTTTCCACACGACGGAGTCCGGCATGGGCTTCTCCCTGCTTTCTTTCCGTTCTTTCCATTTTGTTGGACAGCTGTGGCATTACAACTCCAAGATTCTGGATCGTGCACTCCTCTCTTCGTTCAGCCCTTCGCCTTGCGGTTGTTAGCCCGCTCGCCTTGGTCGGTTTCGCCTCGTATCCGGTTCTTGTTCGTCGGCCCACAAATTGAATAGTGGCCGTCCAAGCCTTGCTTGGATACGGAAACTTATACTGCTGTCTGTACAATCAACCCTTCCTCCCCGCAGCTGGGTTTCATTTCGTTCGCTGTGGTCTTGCTCACGGGAGAACTTGCACCTCCTAGACAGCGCCCGCGCCAGGCGCACCAATGAAAAGTCCCCGCATTTTCATGTGGGGATTTATAAAACTGTAAAAACGAATCTTATTGGATATTCACAGTCATTGTTTTTGCTCCACTGCTAGCCACATACAAGCCGGCATGGAGCCCATTCAAAGACAGAACGACCTGGTTTCCAGAGTTTCCCCCGACAGAACCAACTTCACGTCCAGACAAATCGAACAACCGGATGGAGGCATTGGAGTACAGACGAGTTCCCTGACGATAAAAATTCAAATCGACAGTAGGTGCCGTTGCTGGCTGTACAGCGACGATCCCATAATCGGTTCGATCGGAACAAGAAGTATTCGATACAGAGGAAGAAGCATCTCCATAAATGATTCCACGACCGCTTCCTCCGAGATAGACTCGTCCATAGATACAAGGATCACCGATCACAATACTCACGCTGCCATATTTATGATCGTCATCATCAATTTGAGTCCAACTGGAACCATTATCATCCGAGCGGAAGATCCCTTCTATTCCAGAAGTATCCATTCCCTTGACATATACCGCAGAGGCTGTATCCGTTTCCCCGTGACCAAAGCCGACATAGGTGGCATAGGTCAAACTAGAAATCGTCGATAGGCTTGCCCCACCATCCGTTGAATGGAAGACCCAGTTTGAATCATTTTTGTCTCCTACCCAAAGTCCACCGCCATCGTAATCCGGCCAGGAACACCAGTCATACTGTGCGCAATTGTAAATATGTACCCCCTGGGTAATCCACAGGTCCCCTTCTGCATCTGGGGATGCAAACACGCGGAAATAACCATAAGTCCAGGAATCTCCATACTCAAGGGTGTCGTTCATCACATCCCAATTGGCGCCACTATCTTCACTCCGATATAAGATACCAGTACTCGGGTTATAGAGATAAAAGACACCAGTCGCAACACGGTCCGCAATCACGCGGAATCCGGCATCGTCAGTAGTCAAAAGGGAGGCGCTGGTATTGGAGGCGGTCCAACTGGCACCATTATCCGTAGAATAGTAGACCCCATATTGCTGCATGTTCCAAACAATGGAGGAACCGTCGGCGGAAATTGCGGCATAGTTTGTTTCGTTCGTATAAGTATCACTCCATTCGCTCGCCACATAGGGAGGATAGCTGGTAAAAGAAGTCCATGAGGCTCCTCCATCTGTAGAATAGGCCCCGAGGCCCAACGACGTTTCCTTGTAAATTCGAATCATTTTTTGAGGAGCTTGTCCTGCGTAGGAAATGTCGAAATCGGTTCCTGCTTCGACCTGATGGCGTTTGGTTGGAGCAACGCTTAAATCCGAATGATAAAACCCGTCAATATCACCAATAGCACTCACCAAAGGAGCCCCGTAAGTTGAACTCACCAAGCCAAGCGCGGCCGTTTCTTCTATTCCATCGTCCGTAAAGGTCCATGTAGGGGAGGCGTCCGAAGCATTAAACGTACTCCAGATTCCATAGCCAGTCCCAAATACAATGTGATTGGCATCAAAAGGATCAATCGCCAATGCGGAAATCCAATGAGGATTACTGGACGCTGAGTTTGCGGCACTTACAGTATCAAAGGAGCCGTTGCCAATAATGTCTGTCCAGTTCGCTCCGCCATCGGTCGTCATAAAAATGGCATTATGAGCGACAAAATTTACACCATCCAGAGGACTACTCCCCGTGCCCTTCCACCAGCCGCTAGTGCTCACCACCACATGATTGGCATCACTGGGATCAACGGAAATGCCTGTGTAGCCATAATCTTTGCTCCCTTTCTCGGGCATGGTGATTTGAGTCAACGTGGATGAAGTAATGTCTAGTTTGTACACGGAACCGCCGGCCGGGGTTCCCTGATCCAGTCCATTGGAATCATTGGTGGTAAGCCAAATCGTATTATCCGTTTTGCTAAAGCTCATCTGAAAAACAATCGTGGACAAACCAGAAATCTGCGTCCAGGAAGAACCATTATCCTCACTCTTGTAAAGGCCACCGGCATATGGAGCCGCATAAAGATTTCCCGAAGAGTCAAAAAGGACTCCTCCCACTCCAGAGGTATCGCTGAATTGGGAAAGTGTTGTCCATGAGCTCCCTCGAGTTGTGCTTTTTAATAAGCCATTTTGGTTGGTTCCCAAAAAAATGATGGAATCGGAGACGGCAATACGAGGCCCCATGCCGCGTCCAGTAGAATTTCCACCAAGGCAAATGGCAGAGCTCCCATTCAGAACAGATGAATTTGTACCCTCCACCGTCGAGTCATTTAATAAAATTTTTGTCCAACTGGAACCACGGTCGGAAGAGACAAAAAAGGAGGCCCCTCCACACCAACTTAGATCTAGGTACAGACCCCCTGTCAAATACAGATAATCTGGATCATCTAAATCCAGTCCAATCCCAACGGACCCCATATCTCCACCATCAGTAAACATATCGTTGAGAGGAGTCCAAGAGGTTTTGGAGGACGCATCCAGAATATAACTGCCCCCGATATCCGTACGGATATAAGCCAAACCAGATTCCCCTGGATGGAAGGCTATTCCTGGAACATAGCCACCGCCATGGATTTGAACGCTTTGCCAGTTATAGCTTGCATTGACTATGACTCCCATGGCCAATAGGCACATCAATATTCTTTTCATATTCTGGTCCTTTTCCCTGCCCATATAATGATAAACAGAAAGATAAAATACTTCCTTCCCGGCTCAAAACAGAGAAATTCCCAGCAGCTCCCTTTGAAAAACGGCACAGGAGACGTCCAACTTCTTACATTTATACACATGAGTCCAAAAGCCCCCCCACGTCCCGAATACCATCTGCGTATTGTCAAGGAGGTTTCCGAGATTTTAAGCAGTCCTGCGGAAACAGGTAGTGTACTGCAATCTGTAGTGGACTATTTGGCGCGGACCCTGGAGAGCGATGTCGTTTCCATCTATCTCTGGGACTCGCGTTCCGGCAATCTGGTCATGTCCGCCAATCATGGGCTTTGCCTAGATCCAGCCAATTTGCCTCGTCTGCAACCCGAAGAAGGGTTGACAGGACTGGTTTTTGAACGGCAACAACCCATTTCCGTCTCTCCAGCCTCCCAACATCCTCGTTATAAGTATTTCCCCAGTCTGGGCGAGCAGCAGTTTGAGACCTTTTTAGGGGTCCCAATTATGCTACGGCGACGCTGCCTAGGGGTGCTAAATGTGCAAGCCCGACAGCAGCAGGAACTCAGCAATACTCAAGAGGCTTTGCTGGAAGTTATCGCGGGACGTCTAGCTGGACTCGTCGATGTCGCGGGTCGTTTGGACCGGGTGGATTTGCATAAAAGCGGGAAAGGCGGACCGTTCCGGCAAGGTGTCGGTGTATCCTCTGGTATTGCCTATGGTCCCATGCATAAAATGGAAGGCCTTTACAAAACCCTGCAAGGGCATTCATTGACGGACCACGGTACTGTCGTCGAACAAGAGAGAATACAGAAGGCCTGCGCAGCGGTAGATAAAGAATTGGCCGATCTGCTCCATACGCTGATGACCGACGCGAAACTCTCCGAAGCAGAAATGGGCATTTTTAAAGCCCAACGAGTTCTTTTGGCCGATCCCATGTTTCAGGAAGGTCTGCAAACTCGAGTCTCTTCTGGAAATCTCTCTGCAGAAGCCGTCGTACAAGATGCAGTGGAAGCCCTGTGCCAACAATTTTCATCTCTGGCAGGCCCCGCCTTCTTTCGCGAGCGCCTCTACGATTTGCGGGATATTGAAGAAAAACTGCTTCGCTGGCTGATGCAAGAACGCGGTGAACTTGTGGCTCCTGCGCAAGTAGCTCCGGGCTCTATCCTATTGGCTCATGAGGTTGGCCCTACACATTTATTTGCTTTATCCTCCCTAATCCGTGGAGTGGTAACCGAAGTGGGCGGAGAGGGGGGGCACATGGCCATTTTGGCTCGTTCCTTGGGGATTCCGGCCATTACCGGCATTGAAGGCCTCATGGATCTCGTCCAAAACAACGATATGCTGCTGGTGGATGGACGAACCGGTTTCTTGTTTATCAATCCAATGGAAGCTCTTGTCCGCGACTATGACCACTATCGCAAAAAGCAGGAGGAAATCCGTTCTCACTTACGTGAAGGTGGACGAACCATAGAAGGTGCGGAAGTCCAAGTCCATGTATCGGCCAATATTGGTTTCCCTGGGGATCTGCGAAATGCCGTTGATGCCGGGTTGCAAGACGTTGGTTTGTTTCGCACGGAATTCAGTTTCATGCAGCGCACCTCCTGGCCCACAATTGCAGATCAACTCGTGCAGATTCAAGAAGTCGTGGACGCCATTCCCGGATGGGTAACCATGCGGACTCTGGATATTGGAAGCGACAAACAACTTCCGTATTTTGCCATGCCGCGCGAAGAAAACCCCATGCTGGGATTACGTTCTGTGCGTTTTTCCATGGAAAACACTCAAGTCCTTTCTGAACAATTGCGTGCGATTCTTCTGGCCTGGAAGGCGGGTTGCAAGGTCAAAATTCTGATCCCCATGGTCACCCAACTCTGGGAAATGGATACCGTCCGCCAAATGCTAGATGCTATCGCGACAGAACTTGAAATTCCATCCGATCATCGCCCCCCATTAGGTATGATGATTGAAGTTCCAGGAGTCTACTGGCAGCTTGATGACTATCTCTCTCGGGTGGATTTTCTTTCCTTTGGTACAAACGATCTAGTGCAGTATCTCCTCTGTGTGGATCGCAATAGCTCGCATGTGGGGCACCTATATTGTGAGCACCATCCGATTGTGGTTCGCTTCCTGCATGACGTTCAGCAAAAGGTGGCTGCAGCAGGCAAGTCGGTGACAGTCTGTGGAGAAATGGCAGGCAGTCCCATTGGGATTCTGATCCTAATGGCCCTTGGTTATCGACAGTTCAGTGTTTTTCCTCAACGAGCTTACGTTGTTCGCTATATTGCTAAAAGCCTCCACTTGAGAGACTTGGAACAAATTAAAGAAAGCTTACTCAAAGCCCCCACGACTCATGCCATTCAATCGCTCCTGAACCAGGAACTACAAAAGATCCACCCCGATCTTCTTGCCTTGGATTAATGGCACCTCTAAAAATTGGTTTGCTGCCATAAAATCGAGCGAGACCAAGCAAGAACAGAAACGAGAATAGGCGAAATCCACACAGTGGATATAAGTCCGTAGGCAGCGGAGCTTGAACGGGCCCATCAAATAGCCGTTATTCGCCACTTTGAGTGACAAGCGATTGCGATGTGCTGCAACCGATTCCATCGAAAATAAATTTTGGGGCTTCGGGATAATGTGTGGGTAAAGTCCAGCGCATAGGCCCGCCGGTCCAAGACGCTCCGCCTCGTGAATCGGTCCTTGGCACGGGGTTGGCTTGACTCAACACAAGGCTTTTTGAAATGGTAATTCCCTCCTGACTGCCAGTCAGGGGTCTTGTGCGGAGATCCAACTCGCCTGCGGCGGCCGTGCCAAAGCCCAATTCTCAGGCCTGACGGCCTGCTCCGCTCGGCTCCCGCGATTGGCCCGTCGTTCCTATGCGCTGGATAAAAATCGACTTGAAGCCCCAGGATGGGGGAGAGAAGAAGTTCACCAGATTCCGC
>DATIQS010000417.1:0-4501 GCA_035470605.1 Fibrobacteraceae bacterium | reverse complement strand
GTGGTTCACCATCTCAAGGAACAACTAGGTAAACCGATTGCCATTATGGGCACTCACGCTTCGGCGGAGCCATTGGAGTCGTTGGAGATGGAGTCGTCTTTAGATTTCTGTATCATCGGAGAAGCGGACGCGACGGTGCGCAACCTAGTGCGCCATTTGCGCGGGGACGGGGCAACAAGTCTGCTGGATATCCCAGGCCTGGCCTGGCGAGAAAATGGTCAGCTTAAACGCAATCCAGAAGGTCCAAAAATCGACAATTTGGACCAAATTCCCTGGGTTTCTAAGGTCTACCGAAAACATCTTCACAGCTGTTACCGCCGTTATTTCTACGGAGCGAATCTCAATCCACTGCTCGTTATTTTGTCTGGACGCGGTTGTCCGCACCGTTGCACCTATTGCGTGGTGCCGCAGACCCTCACCGGCCACGTCTACCGCAAGCGTTCGCCCAAGGACGTTGTGGATGAACTCGAGTACATCAAAAACAACTTCGAGAAACTGGGTGAGGTCTTTTTTGAGGACGATACATTCACCGCAGACCCACGGCATGTCCGAGCGATCTGCGAAGAAATCCTCTCCCGTGGGCTTAAAATCACCTTTTCCGCAAACGCCCGCGCCGATGTCCCTGCCGATCTGTTGAAACTGATGAAAAAAGCAGGACTGCGCGAACTATGCGTTGGTTTCGAGTCCGCAAGTCCCGAGGTTTTGCACAGTGTGAAAAAAGGTCTCAAGGAAGGAAACGCCGAACGCTTTATGGAGGCCGCCCGTTCTGCAAAAGTGCTTATTCATGGGTGCTTTATGGTAGGCAACCCGCACGATACCAAAGCAACCCTACGCCAAACCTTGGACATGGCTAAACACCTGAACCCCAACACCGCGCAGTTTTATCCCATCATGGCTTACCCAGGTACCGAGGCTTATCACGAGGCGTTAGCCTCTGGAGCCTTGGCTTCGCGCGACTATAGTCAATGGTTAGACAAAGACGGTTTTCACCGCACGACCATCCAACGCGAGGGCCTTACCAGCCAGAATCTCGTAGATTTCTGCGACCTTGCGCGCCGGGAGTTCTATCTACGACCGAGTTATATCATCCATCAGGCCTGGCTCGCTTTGTTTAGCAGCCACGAACGCTATCGCGTTTTGCGTGGATTTAATACCCTTGTGCGACACCTCTTTCGCAAACACGGAGCCACCGCTCCATCGGGTATTTCAGGCGACCAAGCGGTAGCCATGCGTCAAGCCCCAACCCTAAAAGGGTAATCCTAGAACTCCGCAATTATTTCAAATTTCAGCAAAACAAGGCCCTCGCTTGGCCACAGCAGCATTGCTGATACAACGTCGTCGCACCATCGGCGCTTGGTGAAGGGGGCGAGGAATAAAAAACCCGCCCTGTTCTCAGAGCGGGGTTTCGCGGAAAAAAATTACTTGTCGCTCAGAGCGGCCACACCGGGGAGCACTTTCCCTTCAAGGAATTCCAAAGAAGCGCCACCACCTGTAGAGGTGTGAGTGACCTTCTTATCCGCGCCGTACTTCTTGGCTGCGGTCGCGGTGTCGCCGCCACCGATCACCGTAGTCGCACCAGCCTGGGTTGCCTTGACAATAGCATCCGCCATGGCCTTGGTTCCCGTCTCAAAAGCAGCGAATTCAAACACACCAGCAGGCCCGTTCCAAACGATGGTCTTGGACTCGAGAATCGCCTGAACAAATAACTCTGTGGATTTGGGACCGACATCCAGGCCCATCCAGCCATCGGGAATACCGGAGACATCATTCGCCGAGCCGATTTTAGCATCAGCAGCGAATTTATCCGCAGTGACATAGTCCACGGGAAGAAGGATCTTCTTGCCCTTCTCCTGCGCCTTCTTCATCAGCTCAGGAACAATCTTGGCCCCTTCCTCATCAAAAAGAGAAGAGCCGATGGACATCCCGGTAATCACCTTTTTGAAGGTGAAAGCCATACCACCGCCGATAATGATCGTATCAGCCTTGTCTAACAAATTGTTAATCAACTGAATTTTATCTGCAACCTTGGCACCACCGAGGATAGCGAGCAAAGGGCGTTTGGGGGATTCTAGCACCGCGGAGAAAGCGTCGAGTTCCTTCTTCATCAGGTAACCGCAAGCACGCTGGGGCAATTGTACGCCCGTCATGGAAGAGTGGTCACGATGAGCCGTACCAAAGGCGTCGTTGATATACACATCCGCAAGCTTGGTAAGGGATGCTCGGAATTCCTTGACCTTCTCCTTGTCGGCCTTAATCTTCTCTTCCGTACCATCGGGCTTCTTGACCTTGGCCTTGCCCTCTTCTTCAATATGGAAACGAAGATTTTCGAGTAGGATTACGTCACCAGGTTGGGCCTTGGCGCATTCTGCTTCGACTTCGGCACCGACACAGTCGTTGAGGAACTTGACTGGCTTGCTCAAGAGTTTGGAAAGAGCTTCCGCGACGGGCTTTAGGGTGAACTTTTCGACGCGTTTACCATTGGGACGACCGAGGTGACTCATGAGGATCACAGCTGCACCCTTATCCAGGGCGTACTTGATGGTGGGGAGAGCGGCCTCAATGCGCTTGGTGTTCGTGATTGCTCCTGTCACCTTGTCCTGCGGAACGTTAAAATCCACGCGGATCAATACGCGCTTGCCTTTGAGATCCAGATCTTCGATAAACAATTTGGCCATGGAGATACCTCGGGTTAGGTGAAAACGTTGGCGGAAAAGATAGCATTTGAAGGCTTGAAACAGGCTCTAGTGACCCCAAATCACTGTGCTTTACAAGGTGTTCCTAATCATCTAGCGATACTTGAAATCGAGGAAAGCGGGTAGTGTAATATTCTTTCTGTAAATTCCTCTTTAGCCCCGACCCGGAGCCCTGTATTTCTGGGTGATTGAGGAGGGATATACCACTTCCACAGGCGTCCTGGACATGCTTGTGGAGCAAGGACCCGATGCGATCCTTGAGCTGTTTCGAATCATGATGAACGAGGCGATGAAACTAGAACGCTAACACTACCTCAAGGCACAACCCTATGAGCGCACAGAAGAGCGGCTTGACTATGCCAATGGCTTCAAAAACAGGAGCATCACGACAGGCCTTGGAAAGGTTGAGCTAAAAAATGATTCCACTGATATTGAAATAAGCACCTATTCTTATACGACAGATGCCAGCGCCTGTGACGCCGCATCAGGATACACTCGCTATATCCTTCAGGACAATGATTACTCAACGGATAATTCTGGCGATAAATACTATGGAAGGGCCTATATCATTCCGGTTGGTTCCCTTGGTTCGCTTACGGCTCCCTATATTGTGATCCAATTATTTTCGACTGGTTTATACACTCAAGTCGGCGAATAATTTGGCTGGGAGCCATTAAAAATGGATCCCAGCCTCCACCCCGAGGCCTCGACCATCCGAAGAGGGAACCATCGCCCAATATAGCGGATTGTCGAAATCAGATAATGCCGCATCCACGGCGGCGTCGGCGATGGAGTACAAATAAAACAGCGCCAGACCCCAGATATACTGGTTGCGCTTTTTACGGTAAAAAAGGATGTCCTCGTCCAACTGGTCGAGCTCATCTTCTCCGTAATCGCCTTCCAATTCAGCGGCGTCACGTCGTTCTTCCAGATAGTCTACCACTCCTTGGCGAGACCAGAGGCTGACGCTTCCGCCGATAATGGCCATATACAGAAGCCCGGCTTTCCCGTATTCGTCATTGTAAAGCTGCCCCCAACCAGGAACAAGCGCAGCCCGCCAGACGGCATCGACCACGCGGCGTTGTTCTATAGATCGCCCTTGGTTATGCTTCCAAATCCCGTAGCCATCCATAATGCCATATAAATGCAGACCAATGAGCCAAGCCAATTCTGAGCGGCGAAGGTCCTCTTCCTTGATTTTTATGTCGTTGTTCGAACGAAGGATCGTAAGGCTGCGTTGGCGCCCTTCCACCCAATCTTCGCTATAAACCCCCGAAGACAGCAAAGAATCGGTGAATAAAAGAATGGAATCTCGGGCCGCTGCAGATTCAGTCCGGCGTTTCCGTTGTTGAGACGGCTTGTTGACAAACACCTCATAGGCAAGTCCCCCTTCAATGGCCACCAAAAAACCACCCCGTATATAATGCTGCGTGTAAAACTGGGCCCCTCCAGGAAGCATCCCAAAAGCCAAGGTCAGTCCTAGAGATTTATGCAGGGTTGGGATATCCCATTCGTAGGTCGGCAAGGTATCAATCGCATCAATCCCAGATTTTCCGGGGATGACGATGCCTTGGGCCCAAATTGGCCAAGCCAGTAAAATAAGCCAAAGACAGGAGAAAGAACGCATATTCGCGAGGAAAGATAGATACTGCGAAAACCCAAAGGGATTTGTTTCATTCACATTGCGACTCAATGGAGTGACATTTCTAAATAGGGCTTGCTGGAAAATTGTTTTCGCGGTTTCAGGCCATGGCCAGCCAGCGCTTGGATGCTGAATAATCCTCATCGACATGCAAGATTGCACCCAA
>DATIQS010000416.1:0-1958 GCA_035470605.1 Fibrobacteraceae bacterium | reverse complement strand
AGGGCACCTCTAAAAATTAGCTTTGAGGCCATTTCGAGCGAGATTGATGCAATCCAAGAAAAAACAGGCAAAACGACCGGATGCCTACTTGGAGTAGGTTGAGGACGGATTTGTCTGTTTTGATGATATCTCCGTCCTGATATGCCAGTTAGGCTTTAGCCGTTACTGGCACATATCCTCAGCTGAGGAAGGCTTTGCTTGGTTACGGAGACATATACTCCACTGAGTACGCAGGAGAGCGCAATCGTAGCCGGAATGAGCCAAACGGGAATTTTTAGAGGTGCCCTTTAGGAAATAAAATGGCCTGCAATGCAGATGCAGGCCTTGGAACTTGATGTCAAAAAGTGTTAGCGGCCAGGGGTCTGATCTCCCGCATCCCAGGCTTCTGCGTCGCTTCCAGAGAGCGTGAAATCCACTCGGGTCAGACTAGAACCATCTCCGTCTGGAGAAGAGGGCCAAGGATCGGAATCAGAATAGGCGGCCACATCGCTCCAGGCATTGGCATAATCGGTGGAGCCATCGGATTTTGCCACCTGAATCAAGGGTTGCTTAATGATAATGGTTTCTCCACTGTTGGAAAGTTTACCGTCATATCCATAAACGGGAACGGAGTCGGGTACGGCCTTGGCGGAGCGGAATACGGCAGTGTCTGCGTCATCCTTGGATACTAAAACAACTTTTCCATTCGCTGCAATTTCAGCCCCTGTTGGGAAGCTGAAGTCCACGCCCGTTACCTTCCAGGTTTTTTGCGCGTCGGAGGCGTCGGAAAGGGTAATCGCTTCGTCGGTGAGATTCTGAATTTCCAAATATTCATAACCGCCATCTGCTGGATGATACATGATTTCGCTGAATGCTAGAGGGCCTACCTTCGCCGTTCCGTTGGTTGCACCGGAGCTTGTGCTCGCTAGGGGGCCCATGGTGAGGGAACCATCTGTTAGGGTGATAACGCCTGCGCTGATACCAGAATCCAGTGCGGGATAAACCAATCCAGAAGAAGAACCCGTATTGGCTTTGACGAGATAGACTGATTCGCCAGTCATGGAGGGATAGAAAGAAGTTCCCCAATCAGCTTCCGCAAAAACCACATAACCATTTCCTGAGATACTGGTTCCTGACGGAATCGTCAATTGAGCGCCGGATTCTATATCGTCGGTGAGCCACCAACCTCCGATGTCCACGGACTCGCTGCTGGAGTTGTAAAGTTCCACCCAGCCACCATCGCTGTTTCCCCCTGGCAGAACCTCATTAACCCGCACGGTAATTTCATCTGCGGCAGAGTTTTTGGAGCCAGGAGAGCCTCCTGTTTCGGAACTAGCCAGCCAGGATGTCCCGGAATTTTGGTCATCACCGACAAAGACTAGGGAATAGCCGCCTCCATCTGCCATGCCTGGCCAGGGAGGGTCATTGCTGTATTCCATAGAGATGATTTCGTCACCTGTGGAGTCCTTGAGTTTCAGACTCTCTCCAGAATTGTCCAAGTTGCCGGTCCATGGGCCATAAGCGGATTCGCCGTAACGATCTCTGAAGGCCGCTGTGTCGCCGGTGAGGACCAGATAGTCCCCGGACTCCAGAACTGGAGCATTCGCGCTGAATTGGTAATCAACTCCACCTGCGAGGATAAGATTGGCCATGCTAATGGCGGTATCCGTCCCATTGTAGAGTTCTACATACTCTAAGGTGTCTGTTCCACCAGCATTGTACATGATCTCGCTGAAGACGAGTTCACCAAGACCAGGTTCATCATTGTTATTCCCACTGCCACCCCCTCCGCAGGCAAAGAATGACAGGGACAAGGTAACCATCGGTGTAATGCACACCCAAGGTTTAAGCAGATTCCTTTGCATATGGGATCTCTTGGTTCGGGTTGATATGACGAGGAAGAGGGAGGCGCAGCCACTCGCGGACTGTGCTTCCATATTTGCTGTAACTGGATCGCTCCAGGTTCAGATAGCGAATCA
>DATIQS010000415.1:0-5327 GCA_035470605.1 Fibrobacteraceae bacterium | reverse complement strand
ACAAGTTATGTACGAAGGAATACGCTGACCCTTTCAAGGGTGGCAAGTAATCAATCCACTACGGCTTGAACGAAGAGAAAGCCAGCGTCGTTAAGGCGCGGGCGGTGTTTGGCCCTTATAGGGCCTTGTCAAGCCACCCCTTTTAGGGGTGGTCTTGACTTCTTCTTGTGAAGAATTTTCTTTGCTTTTATTCTTCATATAAAGAAAATTCGTTATTAAATCTGTAGGGACCTTTATGCCCGAACATTCTGAGCTTTCTGCGCTTTCTTCTGAATCTGCATTGATCTTTGCGTTGAACGAAGCTGTGGCGAACATCGGCAATACGGAGGCCCTGTTTCGTTTGATTCTAGAAATGCTTAGGCCTGTGTTTCACATCGAACTCTGTGTCATTCAGCTGATATCGGAGGATCCAAATTTTCTTGAAATTTTTGAACCAGCGGTATTGGCGCCTGATGAACTATTGCGAGCCCGTGCAGGCGATGTTCACAAAACCCGCATCTCGAAGAGTGAGTTTGCTGATATTCTGGACATGGAGTCCCGGGACATTGTCCGTCATGTTGTCAAGGATTTATATAGCGCAAATTCAGAGTGGCCAGATGTGCGGGTCATGTTTGAACGCCTCCACTTGGAAGAGCTAGTTTTTTGTCCATTGCTGTATAGTGGAAAGATCATTGGGCATCTCCTGTTGATCACCAAAACCGTAAACCACATCCAAGACAAGGATATGCCGTTGTTGCGGCAGGTTACTCGAGTGATCGCCTCGGCCGTGGTCAACACCACTTCCTATGAAAAGCTTGCCCGTAGGGAAAGGGATGCGGAGCTGGTGCTTCAGTTTACCGCCGATCTGATGGATCGCCGCAATTTGGATGGTTTTTTGTTACCGTTGGCGGCCAGCTTGCAAAAGCTGCGGAGTTTTCAGTTTTTTTCCGTCATGGGCCTGCAATCGGAAGACGATGATATCCAGTGTGCCTCCTTTGATGGGGTGGCCTGGCAATATAGCGCGTCGGCTGCTGTGCCCTGGGTGGGGCCAGATGCGACCCAAGGTGATTCACAGGCACAGATCCATTATATGGGGGGGGATGTCCTAGCCAAAGCATTTCCCAAGCCGGATCCTGTTGCCGATGTGCTCAAGCGCCATGCGATTGTGGCGGCGGTGCAGATGCGCCTGGATCTGGAGGAGTTCCCTCCAGTGACCTTGTTTTTGGGCGCCAAGGACCTGGAGGCGGAAGAACTGTTGGTTGCTGGTGTATTTGAGCAGGCCGCCCCGCAGCTGCTGTTGGCGCTCCGTTCTATGATGAACTGGGAGAGGACGCAGTATTTGCAGCGCCGCTTGCAGCAGGAGAATCGGGCGCTTTATGAGGAAATTTCTACCCGGGGAAACCAGGCTCCCATGCTGGGAGAGAGTGTGACGTTTCGGCGCATTTTGTCTCGCTCCCGCCAGGTGGCTTCCACGGACTCGACGGTGCTTCTGCTTGGCGAGACGGGAACGGGAAAGGAATTGATGGCGCGCTATATCCATGCACAGTCCAAGCGACGGGATAAACCGATGGTCAAGGTTAATTGTGCTTCGCTTCCGGCGCAATTGATTGAGTCTGAATTGTTTGGGCATGAACGGGGTGCCTTCACGGGTGCCTTGGAACGGCGCATTGGCAAATTCGAACTAGCGGATGGAGGTACGATCTTTCTGGATGAAATCGGCGAGTTGGCTCTGGAGTCGCAGGCGAAGCTCCTGCGGGTTTTGCAGGAAAATGAACTGGAGCGCCTGGGGGGACGGTCGATCATCAAGATCAACGTCCGGGTCATTGCGGCGACCAACCGGGATTTGCAAAAGGAGTCGCGCCAGGGGCGTTTTCGGACAGACCTGTTTTATCGTCTCAATGTGTTTCCGTTGGTGATCCCTCCGCTTCGGGAGCGCCGCGAGGATGTTCCACTGTTGGCGGAGATGTTCCTACAGCGTTTTGCCAAACGTTTTGGGCGGTCTTTGCGCCCGTTAAACCATGAGGAGCTGGAAATGCTCAAGGCCTATCCTTGGCCTGGTAATGTCCAGGAGCTCGAACACCTGATGGAGCGGGCGGTGATCGCCGCACGGGACGGAAATCCGAATTTGCGCGAGCTTCGTGATGGGGGAGGGGATGCGGGGCCCGTGGAGGCAACGATTCAGGCCAGGCCGCTGGATGATATTATTCGAGAGGAAATTATCAAGGCGTTGCGCCAGACCAATGGCAGGGTCAGTGGTCCCCAGGGGGCAGCTCAGATCCTGGGCCTCAACGATAAAACGTTGGACACGCGCATGCGGCGTTACGGAATCCGCCGGAAAGCCGAGTTCAGTTAAATCCGACAGTCCTTTGAATCCCCAATTTTCGCATTTTGGAATCCAATGTTTTTGAATTTAAATGGAGAAGACTTGCTGCGCCATTTGGACCTCCTACGCGGCCCTTTGTTCGGCGAAGGGCTTTTAAAATATGGCTGCGAATTATCTCTTCTAGAGGGGGGATTGTTTCTTCTTCGTCTTCCTCGTCTGTCCCTTTGGCCATTTTGCGGAAGTCACGAAAGTTGGGTGCGGTGTTCTTCGCGAGAATCGCAGCGTTCTCCATGACATGCTCTAGCTCGCGAATATTGCCAGGCCAGGAGTAGCAGGTCAATAAATCCAATTCCTCGCGCTCAAGAGAGCGAACGGTATGACCAATTTTTTTTGCGGCGCGTTGCAGAAAAATTTCGGCAAGGAGTGGGATATCCTCCTTACGATCGCGCAGTGGGGGGAGTGTGATGGAAAAAACACTAATCCGAAAATAGAGATCTGGACGGAAGGTTCCCTTGCGAGCTTCTTCCGCGAGGTCGCGATTGGTTGCTGCGATGACACGCACATCTGCATGGAGAATCTGATGTCCACCAACGCGTTCAAATTCTCGTTCCTGGAGTACGCGGAGGAGTTTGGCTTGTGATTCCAGGGGGAGTTCTCCGATCTCGTCCAAAAAAATGGTTCCACCTTGAGCAAGTTCGAATTTCCCCAGACGTCGATCCACGGCCCCGGTAAAACTTCCTTTCTCATGTCCAAAGAGTTCGCTCTCAATCAGTTGAGCGGGTAGGGAGGCGCAGTTCACTCGTACCATTGGTTTTTCGTGCCGTAGAGAACTATCATGCAAAAAACGGGCAAGAACCTCTTTGCCGGTTCCTGTCTCTCCGAGCAAAAGAACCGTAGTATCATTAGGGGCAACTAAGCTAGCTCGGGAGAGCACCTTACGGAAAGCGGGGCTTTGTCCGATCATTTGGCTGTGATTGGAGGGCGGAGCCATTTCGTCGAACAAAATGCGGTTTTCCAATTGCAACCTGTTTTTTATCGACTGCGTGCGGTCAAACATGAAAAGAGTTTGCAAGGAGATGAAAAGCTGGATTCCCACCTGTTCGAGAAGGCCTGGGGTCAAGAGGTCTGCAGACTGTGATTTGTTTCCGGCCAGGGTGAGAATGACGTCTGGATATCCCTCAAAGCGTAGGATCACTTGTACAGCGGCGTGGACTTCTAGGTGCTTAAAAAGTTCGATTGGGTGTTCCTTTAACTTTTCGCTGTCATAATAGATGACTTGGACTTTTGGGTGAGGTCCGTTGGTGCTGAGGGGGTCCAGCAGGGGGATCGGATCCTCAATCAAAGGACGAACGCCTTTAGCGTCGGCTGTGGCGCAAATGTTAGCGAGTTCTTCTAGTTGAAGGCCATATGCCGATCCGAATACGAATGGACGGAGTTGGTAAAAACTTTGGGCCAATTTTGTAAAAAATTCTTGGGTCTCATGAATATCCAGTAGAGCGGTTGTGAAGTTCAGCAACCTCTGTGCTTCTTGTTCTCTGCGACTGAGCTTTGCAAAGGCTGATGTCGATGCCACCGCAGCGGCGATGACGCGGCTTACTAGTTGTAGCAGTGGGATGTCCTCATCCTCGATAGGACCAAAACGTCCATTTCCAAGAATGAGGTGACCAATAATTTTCCCGCTATGAACTAAAGGACAAAGGGTGAAATGTTGGATTCCGAGACTGCGTTCCATGATTTCGAGTTCTTTCCCGAAATCCAGTTTTAGACGATGGATTTCCGAGGTCTCGAAGCGGAGAATATCCATGGAGTCGGGATCAAATCCTGAAAGACTACCATCAATGCGAAATTTACGCATGGTTCCCAGCTCGCGAAGTTCGTCAGGTACGGAAACGGCCTGTAAAAAGATTTCTCCGTATTCCTGCGACTCTGTTGGGAGAATGACCGCTGAAAGGTCAAAATGGAAGACAGGGCGTAATGTCTCGTAAATGACTTGGAAGAGAGCTTCTGGACTTGGTACATTGGCTACAGCCTCATTTAAAGAAATGAGAATTTCGGACTCTGTTTTGTTTGTGCGGGGTGAGCTTCTATCCACAAAGAAATCCCTTTTATTTAAGAAAGAAAATTTAAAATATTGATGAAATAAAAGAAAGATGGGGCCCTTCTTTTGTTGGGAAATAAAAGGCATACTTTTTGCAAATCATTGCCAGATGAAAAGGAATTTTATGAGATTAAATCGACATCAATCCCGATTCAGTTTTTCCAGCGGAATAGGCTGGCTGAGCGTTTTTGCTTTATTCCCCTTCGCTCTATTCTCTTGTCAAGAAGAAAAGAATACGGAACCCGTAACTTCGACGATTGTCCCACAGGTCCGTGTGATAGAATTTGGTAAGGATCAGGCGGAAACGGTATTGGAGTTTTCAGGGACACTGCAAGAAAATTGTTTGGTTCCGATTGCTTTTCAGGTTTCCGGCCGCGTCATTTCGTTGGCGGTGGATAATGGCGATACGTTGAAATCAGGGGCGTTCATCGCAGCGTTGGATAGCGCAAGTCTTTTGGATGCCTATCTTGCCAACAAGGCCAAGCTGGTCCAGGCCCAGGATGCCTATGACCGCTTGAAGCCCATGCATGACAGTGGCGCGATTCCCCAGGTGAAATTTGTCGAGGTGGAAACTGGTCTTGCCCAGGCACAGGCATTGACTAGCCTTGCCCGTAAAAATTTGGATGATGCTCGCTTGCTGGCTCCTGTCGGGGGCATTGTCGTTCAGAAAAGCTTGGAAGTCGGTCAGAGCGTTATGCCCGGAGTCCCCGTGTTAAGTCTCGTTGATCCTCGGTATATTGACGCGGTGTTTCCCGTGCCAGAAACCGATATTTTACGCGTACGCCATGGGCGGTCTATGCGGGTGACTCTTCCTGGAGGGGGAGAACCCCTGAATGGGCTTATTTCCGAAGTTGCGATTCAGGCGGATCCCGTGTCCAGGAGTTATCCCATTCACGTTCGTTTGGATAACCGTAAGGGCTTGCTGCG
>DATIQS010000414.1:0-5514 GCA_035470605.1 Fibrobacteraceae bacterium | reverse complement strand
GGATGCGGGTGATTTCCGTTCCCATGGGCATCCGATTTTGGGCTTGGCGCTTTTGGTTTTGGGACGTGTAGCGCATGGACAGTTTGCTTTGGATGACAAGGATTGCGTGGAACGATTTTTTCCTGGGATTTTAGTCCGGCTTGGGGGCTCACTATGAAAACACTTGGCATTGTCGCCTGGCCTGGCCGATCTGAACGATTGCAGGAAGCTCTGGAACGTGTCGCGGCCTGGGGCATACAGCATCCCCGCATTCGAATCTTGGCTCTGGATAGTTTACGTGGCATCTCTGCGGGCCTTTCCCTTGCAAAAACGGCTCGCATTCGTGCCAGCGATGCTTTGATCGCTATTGGTGGCGATGGAACCGTGTTATCGGCCGCGCGTCTGACTCTCGGACGGGAAATCCCGCTGTTAGGGATCAACACTGGACGGATTGGCTTTTTGGCGGAATACCGGGTGGACAGCCTGGAGGAGGCCTTGGATCTCCTAGTCACTGGCAATTACCGCCTTTGTCCTCGGATTATGCTGGATTTCCGCGTGCGGCAAGGACGCAAAATTCTTATGAGGGATACCTCGCTTAACGAAGTCCAGGTCCAAGCGGTGGACCCAGAACACATGGTGGATCTCGAAGTCTCTTTAAACGGGCAACGCTTGACAGAATACTGGGCGGACTCCCTGCTCGTCTCCACCCCCACGGGTTCCACGGCATACAACCTTTCCGCCGGTGGTCCGATCCTGCATCCGGCCACACCCGCTTTTATCCTGAATCCGGTTAACCCCTTCAGTCTGGCGGTCCGTCCCCTGGTTATCCCTGCGGAAAACGTCGTGCTCACCTTGCGCGAATGCAATGGTCATTCCTTGCGCATTTGGTCCGATGGACGCCCGGGTGCAGAACTCGGGCCTGGGCAGATATTGGAGCTGCGCAAATCGCGTTGGGGAACTTCTTTTGTGCAACCTATCCATACCGGTTTTGTAGATGCCCTGCGGGAAAAATTGGGCTGGACCGGGAAACCACGGCCCAAACCTTAGGGATCCCATGTTGAAACGTCTGCGCATTCAGAATCTTGCTCTAATCGAAAGTGCCGATATCTCTTTTGCACCGGGGTTTTGCGCTGTAACCGGAGAAACCGGCGCAGGAAAATCCGTATTCCTTACCGGTCTGCGCTTGTGTGCTGGAGAGCGGAGTCCCGCACAAATGATTCGCCATGGAGCGGAAAAAGCTACTGTAGAAGCCGTCTTCCAGGTGAATTCTTTGCCTCAAGTCCTTTCCCGGCTTGAAGCGTGGGGTGTGGACTCAGAAGATGGAGAAATTGTCATCCAACGGGAGCTTCTGGCCGGTGGAAAAAGTCGCGCCCGTATCAATGGGAGCTTAATTAGCCAAGCGAATCTTTCTGAACTTGGTGATCTGCTGGTGCAGTTTCATGGGCAAAGCGAGCAGGTGTTCCTCCGCGATGTTCGAACCCATCTTCAGCTTTTAGATGCCTACGGCAATCACGAGGCTCTATTGACACGCTATCAGGAAACCTGGAAAAAATGGCAAACCTGTCTTCAGGAAGAAAATGCACTGCGGCAACGCGCCGCAGAACTCGCGCAACAAAAGGAGTTTTTGCAATTTCAGGCGGAAGAATTGGGCAAAGCCCATTTAGTGGCGGACGAAGATGTCTTATTGGAATCCCGGTTGGCGGAGGCTTCTGGGCAGGAACACAGGCAGAAACATCTGGACAACGCTTTGGATATCCTGGATGGGGAACAGGGATTTGTTGATCGTTTTCCTGCGCTACAAAAAGCGCTTAATGAACTGGGGCAGGGAAATTCAGAATTGGCGGAGATGGCTTCTTCATTGGAACAATCTGGAATTTTATTCCAAGAACTTCTCCGTAATCTGCGCAAAGCGGACAAGGGGGGGGCTGGCCCATCTCCGGCTGAAATCGAGCGCATTAATGCTCGCATTGCCCTATTGCAACGTTTGCAGCGCAAATATCACACAACGTTAGAAGGCTTGATTGAGTTGTATGGCCGCAGGCGCCAGGAGCTTTCTACACTAGAAAATATAGATGCGGAGCTGGCGCAACTGGCGCAGCAGAGTGGAGAATGGCGGGAAAAAATGCGCAAACTGGGAGAGGACCTCCACGCACAACGTCAGGTTTCGGCCAAACGAATGGATGCCTCTGTTCAGAATCGTATTCAGAGCCTTGGCATGGATAAAGCGGAATTCACCACGGCGATTCAACTTGTCGAACCTGGACCGCAGGGCATGGATCAGGTGGAGTTTCTCATGTCGCCCAATGCCGGCGAAGGTTACAAAACGTTGCGTCAAGCTGTTTCTGGTGGAGAACTTTCCCGGGTGTTGCTGGCCTTTAAATCCGTCTTGGCAAATCGCGATCGGATCCCTGTGCTGGTTTTTGATGAGGTGGACAGCGGTATTAGTGGTGAGGTCGCGCACCGCATCGGAGAATGTCTACACGAGCTGGGAACCACGCATCAGGTCCTCACAATCACGCATCTGCATCAGGTCGCCTGCCGAGCGCATCAGCAATTGCAGGTGGCCAAACATGAAAGTGCTGAACGCACCTTCACCGAAATTATACCGTTGGACGGGGACGGTCGTGTTACCGAACTCGCCCGCATGTTGGGTGATCCGAAATCACCCACCGTATTGGAGCACGCACGCCAACTCTTGCAGGTTCACCATGGTCAATGAAAGTAAAGAAAGCATTTTATTGGGAGGCAGGGCCATGCGCATCCTCCGCGCCCTGCTTTTCATTCCCCCGTTTTTTCTCATTTGGACAGAGCATGAGTGGTTGGCCGCAGCAACCCTGGCTGTGGTGACTGCAATGGGTTGGTATAGTAACTTGCAACTGCGTTATCAGGACGAGGAAAAGCCCTACTACCAGCTCTGGCTGAACTTCGTGGATGGGCTGCTTTCTTTCGGTGTGATGGTCGTGATTTTGGTTCGCAACCTCTACAAGGAATATGAATTTCCCTGGATTCTTACTGTCGGCTGCATTGCTTTGCTGGCTCGTGTGGTCGCGCATGCCCTTTATGGTCTCAGCGTTGTTCGCGAAGGGAAGCCCGTACGCCGTGGATTCTGGTCTAAAACCGCTACCCTTTCCATCACCCTAACCGAGATGATTTATGTGCTGGATCTAGAGCACTATCAACAAATCAGTATGGTCATGAGTCTTCTGCTTATGGCGGCCTCAGGTTCCGCTTTTCTTTATTGGTTCTATCGCGACTCCGATCATCGACAGCCTCTTTCTGTCGCCTCCCAGCTTACCATGAGCCGCATCGTGTTGACTCCTTTTTTCATCTGGATTTTCTTTTATGATAACGATCTCATCTACCAGAACAACAATCTCATATTTAAGAGCCTTGCCCTGTTGATGGTTATCGGATTCATGGTGACGGATTTTCTTGATGGGCACCTTGCACGCAAATGGGGCGAAGTAAGTACTCTGGGGAAATACCTGGATCCCTTTTCCGATAAAATTTCCAACATGACCATATTTCTTTGCTTTTTGGCTTCGGGTTATGCGGAAATTTGGATGGTCGCTTTGATTTATTTTCGGGAAGCAAGCATCGAAACTCTACGTACGCTGGCTGCTAGTCAAAATGTGGTGATGCCCGCGCGGCGCAGTGGCAAATGGAAAACCGCCATTCAGGGAGCTGGGATTCTGATTGTACTTGCCGGGGCTTTAGACTTCTGGAGTTTGATCATTCCCAACTGGGATTTCATCTGGAGATATCTGCCTGATGCCGTTATGGGGATCATCACGGCGATTACGTTGCTTTCTGGTCTGGACTATTTTATTGCTAGTAAGCGCATTCTGCAGAAATACGTATAAGTTGGAGCTCGGCGCTTTTCAGAAAACGACATTAGGGCGAATCATGAAACTCCAACGATTTTTGTGGAGGGATTCATTCAAGGCTCCGCGATAGCTGGAATGGATGTTGTACTCTGTCCCTAGGCTGATACTAAAAGCTCCGCGTTTCTGGAGTGGCCAGGATTTACCCGCAACGACAGTGAATTTTGCGAAATAGCGCCACAGCTCGATCCCTTTGGGGAGAAGAACATCTGTACGAAATTCGATATTACTGTTGCGAATAAAAAAGTTTGTCCAAGGTCCTTTGGGGTTAGCCTGCAAATCGATCCGCTCGCGTTTGAGTGAAAAATAGAGGGTGTTGAGAATATCTGGATGGGAATGGTATTTCCCCCCAACGCGAAAACTCCAGTCCAGATGGCAGATGCGGCTGCGATCGCTCCCTTTTAACTTGATTTCCGTTTCACCCCAGTAATCTTGCACCATGTGGTTTTGCACGATGTGTTCATTTCCCCCGCTTAGCAAGAAACCGCCATAGCCTTTCCCATAGGAGTTTGGGGCGTCCTCGTGAGCGAGATCCACGACATTTCCCCAAAAAAGAGAAAGAGCCCAGGGCTCTGGAAATCCCGTGGTTACAAGGCTGATGGCGTTCAGGGATGCGTGTCCGAGATCGCACCCCTCGTAAAAGGAGAAAGCGTGATCGTGCAACATTGCCCCGGTGAAAGGCAGTGGGTTAAAGGAACCTTCCAGAAGGAAGGATCGCGGATGCGGGAGATTCCAGAAAAGATAGGAGTACAAGCCCGATTCATGGGTCGGATCAAGAGTGGGAATAGCGGAATGATCGATATTGATGATATAGTCAAGCGACGAATAATATGGATCCAACTCCAATTCTACCTGTTGGTCGCCAATCGAATCCAGCGAACGCGTATAAACCTTAGCAGATGCAGCAATCGTACCGAAGATCAGACAAAGAAGGAGTCGCAGGAGGACGCGTCCAGGCATGACCTCATTGTAGAAAATCTTGCGATTTATGTTTTCTAGCCTTGTTTTTTGCGTCACCACGAGCAGAACGCAAACACGTTGTGCCGCCTTTCCGCATCTTCGTGTGAACCAATCCGCCGTGATGTCTGTGATGCGAAATCCGCGCCAAGCTCTTGTATAAGGTGGTCCCCGGAAATCGGACAGGGATCTTCGTTAGATTTTGAACCATTATCCCCTAGCCCTGGCGCTTGTACAGGGAAATCGCATATTCGCAAAATATGTTCATTTCGAATGCTTTTGACCTGAAGTTCTAGGTTCCCTCGCATGGGCTTTTTTCTGCTCCTTGTCGTCGTCACAACGTCGATCCATTCGGACAGCCGTCGAAGTCGTGCCGGAAGTTCAGCGCACGGAATGGGCTACTGACGAGGGGTGGGTATCAAGTGCACGATAGCTAGGCCTGGAGCAGAGGCGGGGGCGGGGAAGTGGAGGCCGAAAGCTTTGTGGCACAAGAAATCGTGGGCGAATCGATTCGGCCAACTGCGGAATTTAGGATAATGGACATCTCTAAAAATTTGGCGCTTCCGACTATCGTGTGGGTAAATTTGGTACCCCGTGCGGAATCTGGTGAACTTCTTCTCTCCCCCATCCTGGGGCTTCAAGTCGATTTTTATCCAGCGCATAGGAACGACGGGCCAATCGCGGGAGCCGAGCG